>DAIMKE010000617.1:0-4575 GCA_036721875.1 Bradyrhizobium sp.
CCTCTCCGGCCCGGTAGACATCCTCGCAGGTGCCGAATGTCTTCATGTCCGCAAGCGCCAGAAATCTCCGCTGGAACGCTTGCGGCTGTCCTGCCAGCCAGCCGTGCGCCAACAGGATGCCCTCAGCCTCGGTCCGTCTCATTGGCTCCTCGCGACTGCGAACCGAAATTCTGTCTTGAATTGTATCAAATGCGACAATTGAGTGCCAGCCCGGCCGTATACTTGGGCGGATGGTCCGGAACGGAGGAGGTTATCGAATGCATCTCTCCCGCAACATTTTGATCGCGTTGATGGCCATGTCGACCAGCGCAAGGGCCCAGTCGGGCGCCGACATCATCTATGTTGGCGGCGACATCCTGACAATCAACGATACGCAGCCGATCGCCGAGGCGCTTGCTATCAAGGGTGGCAAGATCGCATCTGTGGGCACCAGGGCCGAGGTCGACAAGCTCAGGGGAGCCGATACCAGGACTGTCGATCTTGGCGGAACGACCCTCATGCCGTCGTTCATAGACGCCCATTCGCACTACATCAATTCACTGCTGGTGGCCAACCAAGCCAAAGTTTACGCGCCGCCGTCCGGCCTCGGCAAAGACGTTGCAAGTATTGTAGCGGTGATCAAGAAGTTCGCTTCCGAGCGGAAGATCCCGAAGGGCGAACTGATCATGGCCTACGGATATGACGACACGGTCATGCCCGGCGGGCGGCTGCTCAATCGCGACGATCTGGACGCTGCCTTCCCTGACAACCCGGTCCGGGTCGACCACGTCTCAATGCACGGCGCGGTGATGAACAGCCTTGCGCTCAAGAAGTATGGCTACAGCGCCGCAACCGTGACGCCGCCCGGCGGGGTGATCGTCCGCAAGGACGGCACCAACGAGCCTTACGGCCTGATCATGGAAACCGCATTTCTGCCGGCGATGGAGCAATCCGAACCATTGACGCCGCAGCAGGAGATCGAGGCCACAAGGGCCGGCCAGATGCTCTACGCACAGGCCGGCATTACAACAGCACACGAGGGAGCAACGCACCTTGCCAATTTCCAGGTCATGCGGCGCGCTGCAGATGCCGGCGCCAACATCATCGACGTCATCGCGTATCCATTCATTACCGACGTCGACAAGATTGCCGCTGAGTTTCGTATGTCAGAGTGGGGCAAGTAAAACAATCGTTTCAAGGTGGGGGGCGTAAAGATCACGATCGACGGTTCGCCGCAGGGACGGACAGCTCGCTTCTCGACGCCCTATCTCACCGGCGGCCCTGCCGGCGAGAAAAACTGGCTTGGTGAACTCACCTTCCCGCAAGACACGGTCAACGAGATGGTCAAGAAGGTTTACGACCTTGGCGTGCCCCTCAACCTGCACGCGAATGGCGATGGCGCAGTCGACGCATTCTTCAAGGCCCACGAATTCGCAGCTGCAGGAGATCTCGCCAGGAATCGCCATGTGACGATGATTCATGCCCAGTTCACTCGCAAAGATCAGATCCCGAAATACGTTCAGTACAAGATCCGACCATCATTCTACAGCCTGCATACTTACTATTTCGCGGAGGCGCACATCGCGAACCGCGGGCGCGATCAGGCCATGTATATCAGCCCGATCCGCGACGCGATTGATTCGGGACTGCGCCCGACCAATCATAGTGACTTCGTTGTTGCGCCTCTCGACCAGATGTTCATGCTCTGGTCAGCGGTGAACCGCATCTCGCGCGCCGGCACCGAGATCGGTCCGGATCAGCGCATTACGCCTCTCGAAGGACTCAAAACCATGACGATCTGGGCCGCCGAGCAGTATGGCGAGACGGCGGACAAAGGCTCCCTTGAAGTCGGGAAGCTGGCCGACCTCGTGATTTTGGACAAGAATCCCTTGAAGGTCGAACCCATGGCGATCAAGGACATCAAGATCATCGAAACAATCAAAGAAGGGAAGACCATCTATAGCAGCAGGTAAGATGCGAGACGGCCCTATCTGAGAAGGAATTGCCTGTCGGCACCCCCGGCTTGCGCCTGCTAAAGAGATTGGCTGACGTGTAGGCCTCTGTGGCAGGCGATCATGTAGCCGGTTAACCAGCCGTATCGCCATCGAGACACGCGACCGCGCGCATCTCTACGAGGTGATGAAGCGCCTCGGCGAAGCCGGCCCGCGTCTACTCCGCCACGGTCTGCCGTGGCACGGCTTGGTACGCGTCGGCGTGTGCTACGGTGGTTCCCTGTGGCTTGGTTCCGGGCATGATCTCGAAGCGCGGGTCGAAGTCTACCATGGTGGCTGCGAGCTTCTGCAACAGGCTTGCATCGCCCTGGACGCGTGCGACGCCAGCCGCAATCTGGGCCTCCAGCGTCTTCTGGCCGGCCATGACCTGCTCCAGATCGGACCGGTTGATGGTCAGCGTCAGGTCCGGGTTGGGGGCCTGGAAGCCCTGGATATTGGTCAGCGTGGCGTTCGCCATCTCGACGACGAATTTCTCCCCGTTGTCGGGCGTGACGAGGTTGATGGTGAAGCGCAGCCCCTCCGCCTTTCGGCTGTCCATCCGGATGCCGAGGAAATTCAGAAACAACTCCGTGGTCATCGCCCGGATGACGTCGGGGCTGCTGGAATTGGTCGCTTCGCCCTGTGGAATACCGGTTCGCAATTCGTAGGCGCCGGCGAGGAAGCTGTTGCGAAGGCCCGGGTTCTCCTGCTGGTAGCCGATCTGCTCGAAGGCATCGGCAAGCAGTTCTTTCGCCGGCTGGTTTTGTGGCTCGGCCTGCACCAGCTTGTCGAGGATTTCCGTTGCCAGCTTGTACTGTCCTTCATCGTGCAGTTGCTGCGCGCGCGCCATGATCCGTGCGGACCCACCCATCATCTCGACATAGAGCGGCGCGGATTCGGACGGTGAAAGCGGGATCAGCGTCGTGGGGTTGCAGTCCCAGAAGCCCAGGAAACGCTGCACCACGCCGCGGCTGTTGTGTTCGGGGGAGCCGTGATAGCCGCGGCAGTACCATTTCTCCTGCAGCCCCTTCGGCACGGTATAGACGTTGTGGACCTGGTTGATGGTCACGCCCTGGTTTGCGAGGTGCAGCACCTGGTTGTTCATGTTGGCATAGATGTCGCGTTGTCCGCGCAGGACCTCCTGAATGCGCTCCTTGCCCCAGCGCGGCCAGTGGTGGGAGGCGAACATGACGTCGGCCTGCAGGCCAAAACGATAGAGCGCCTCATTGATGTATTTCGACCAGCGCAGCGGGTCCCGCACGGGGGCGCCGCGAAGCGTGTAGATGTTGTGCAGCGTGGCGTTGACGTTCTCCGCCATCCACAGCGCCTTCATGCCCGGAATCCAGGTATTCATCTCGGATGGCGCTTCGGTGTTGGGCGTGTTCTGAAACACCATCGGCACGCCGTCGACCTCGAACTCCTCGATGTCGCGCTCCACGATGCGCGTTGGCGGGATGAGGCCCATGGCTCCGGCAGAAACGCCCTGACCGAGACCCTGGCCGACATAGCCATGCGGAGCGGCCGGGAGCAGCAGGCCGTACTGGAAGAACAGCCGCCGGTTCATCGCGTTGCCGGCGTAGACGTTCTCCTCGACCGTGTGTCGCAGGAAATCGCGCGGCGCGATGATCGGTACCTTGCCCGAACGCACGTCCGCCTCGTTCACGATGCCGCGGATGCCGCCCCAGTGGTCGCCATGATTGTGGGAGTAGATCACGGCCGTGATCGGCAATCCCTCGCCCCGATGCTTCTGGAACAATTGCCAGGCGGCGCGGGCCACCTCACCGGTGACCGCCACGTCGAAAACAATCCATCCGGTTCGTCCGCGGACGAAGCTGATCTGCGACAGGTCGAAGCCGCGTATCTGATAAATGCCCGGGATGACCTCGTAGAGCCCGTAGTTGTTGTTCAGCCGCGAGATCCGGTGCAGCGAGGGATGAATGCTGTCGAATTCGTCCTGCTGGTCGATGAATTTGAATCGCTCCATATCCCATGCGACATGGCCGGCATCCGCCATGATCTTCATGTCGGGCATCGGGGCGATGAGACCGCGCTTGTTCTCGTCGAAGTCGCGGGTGTCGGAAAATGGCAAAGTCGCACGCGCCTTCCGCAACGCCTCCACCGTGAACTTCGAAGGCGCCTTGCCCTTGGGGTGAAAGTGACCCTTGAGCGGCGCGGCTCCCTGCGCGCGCGCCGGGCTTTCGTCCAGAATCAAATTGCCGGCGACGGCAAACGCCGCACTAGTAGCTGCAGGTATCGCCTTGATGACATCGCGCCTGGTGGACATTGTTTTGCTCCCCTGTTTCTCGCGTGAGTTTTTTCTGAACATCTAAGGCCGGGGAGTTTAGCGGCACTTGACGTGAATCAAGGATAGGAGATTACCCGATCGAATCGCCGGGTTGTCCGTATTCGATTGCGTGCGGCTGAGGCCGCCCTAGTTCACTAGCCGCACTGAGCCGGTGTCGCTAACATCATACCCGCCGAGTTCGGCGGCGCGGTCGCGCAGCATGGGTGCGCGCATGAAGCCAAACAGCGCCTGCGGGCCCGGCATGAAATAGTCGCGCTGGCGCATCACGAGGTCAAAGCGTTCCCAGGCGATTGGCAGGAA
>DAIMKE010000618.1:0-3389 GCA_036721875.1 Bradyrhizobium sp.
TTCGCGCAGAACGCGACCATGATTTCCCGAGCCCTTGACCTTGCCGAGATCGACGCCCAGTTCGCGCGCCAGCTTGCGTACGGCCGGACCGGCATAGGCGAGCGCGAAGCTTCTTTCGTCAAAGGCGCCGACCACCGCCGTTCCAGCGGCGGTGGCCGACGAGGACGCAGGCGGCGACACGGGAGCGATGTCGGCCTGCAAAGGTGTTGCCCCAGTTGCGAGCGATAGGATGATCGAGCCCTCGCTGACCTTGTCGCCGGTCTTGACCTTGATCTCGCGCACGGTGCCCGAGAGAGGCGCCGGCACTTCCATCGTCGCCTTGTCCGACTCGAGCGCGATCAGCGGGTCCTCCGCTTTCACGCTGTCGCCCGGCTTTACGAAGATTTCGATGACCGGAACGTCCTTGAAGTCACCGATGTCGGGAACGCGGACTTCCGCAACACCAGCGGGTGCACTGACCGGCGACGGCGGAGCGCTGACGACCGGACGCGCGTCGGCCTGTTCAGCGCCCGCGCCCGCGAACTGCACGATCACGGCGCCTTCGCTCACCTTGTCGCCGACCTTGACGACCACGGATTTCACGACGCCATCGCGTGGCGACGGCACCTCCATGGTCGCCTTGTCGGACTCCAGCGCAACCAGCGGATCCTCCGCCTTCACCTTGTCGCCCGGCTTGACGAAAATCTCGATGACCGGGACGTCCTTGAAGTCACCGATGTCGGGAACCTTGATGTCGATCAGACCACTCATCGCTCTGTCCTCGGCTCCGCTCACACGGTCCAGGGCGCAGCACGCCCGGCGTCGATTTTGTATTTGGCGATGGCTTCGGCCACGATCGCCGGCTTGATCGCTCCGTCGTCGGCCAGTGCCTTGAGCGCCGCGACGACGACGTAATGCCGGTCAACCTCGAAGAACTTCCGGAGCTTTACGCGATAGTCGCTGCGGCCAAAGCCGTCCGTGCCGAGCACGACGTATCGACGGCCGGCCGCCTGCACATACTCCCGGATCTGGTCGGGGTAGTTGCGCATGTAGTCGGTCGAAGCCACGACCGGTCCCGGATGCCCATCGAGCTGCGCTTCCACCCAGCTCTTGCGACGCGGCTCGGTCGGATGCAGCAGGTTCCAGCGCTCCGCCGCCATGCCGTCACGACGCAGTTCGTTGAAGCTGGTCGCGCTCCAGATGTCGGCGGTGACACCGAAGTCCGCCTTGAGCAGATCGGCGGCTGCGATCACCTCGCGCAGGATCGTACCCGAGCCGACGAGCTGGACGCGATGTCCCTTCTTCGTCGTCTCGCCGCCACCTTTCAGGAGATAGAGCCCCTTGAGAATTCCTTCCTCCGCCCCTTTGCCTGCGTCGACCAGGGCCGGATGCGGATAGTTCTCGTTCATCAGGGTGATGTAGTAGTAGACATCCTCCTGCGCCTCGTACATGCGGCGCATGCCTTCGCGAACGATCGTCACGACCTCATAGGCAAAGGTCGGGTCGTATGACACGCAGTTCGGGATAGTTGCGGCGAGGACGTGACTGTGGCCATCCTCATGCTGCAGCCCTTCGCCGTTGAGCGTGGTGCGGCCGGCGGTGCCGCCGAGCAGGAAGCCGCGCGCACGCATGTCGCCCGCGAGCCAGGCAAGGTCGCCGACGCGCTGAAGGCCGAACATCGAATAGTAGATGTAGAACGGAATCATCGGCACATTGTTCGTGCTGTAGGACGTCGCTGCGACGATCCAGCTCGACATCGCGCCGCCTTCGTTGATGCCCTCCTGCAGAACCTGCCCGGTCTTGTCCTCGCGGTAGTACATGAGCTGGTCAGCGTCCTGGGGACGGTAGAGCTGGCCGACGGACGAATAGATGCCGAGCTGGCGGAACATGCCCTCCATGCCGAAGGTGCGGGATTCGTCCGGCACTATCGGCACGATATGCTTGCCGATCGCCTTGTCGCGCACGAGCGTGCCGAGCATCTGCACGAACGCCATCGTGGTCGAGATTTCGCGGTCGCCCGTCGCGTCGAGCAGCCGCTGGAATGTGGACAGCGGCGGAATTGGCAGAGATGCTGACTTGCGCCGGCGCTGCGGCAGGCTGCCGCCGAGCTTTTCGCGCTGCGCGCGGAAATACTTCATCTCCGGACTGTCTTCCGGCAGGCGAAGGAAAGGCACCTTCGCCAGTTCGTCGTCGGCGACCGGCACCTGGAAGCGATCACGGAAGCCGCGCAGCGCGTCCTGCGTCATCTTCTTGGCTTGATGCGCGATCATCTGGCCTTCGCCGGACTCGCCCATGCCGTAGCCCTTGACGGTCTTCGGCAGGATCACCGTCGGTTGGCCCTTGTGGTTCACCGCCGCTGCGTAGGCCGCAAACACCTTTTCCGGATCATGGCCGCCGCGCGCGAGCTTCCAGATCTCGTCGTCGCTCATGTCGGCGACGAGCTGCTTCAATTCATCGTACTTGCCGAAGAAATGTTCGCGAATGTAGGCGCCGCTCTTGCTCTTGTAATCCTGGTACTCGCCGTCAACGCACTCCTCCATGCGCTTCAGCAGCAATCCGCTCTCGTCCTTTTCGAGCAGGCGATCCCAGCCCGAGCCCCACAGCACCTTGATGACATTCCACCCGGCGCCGCGGAAAACGCTTTCGAGCTCCTGGACGATCTTGCCGTTGCCGCGGACGGGTCCGTCGAGCCGCTGGAGGTTGCAGTTGATGACGAAGATCAGATTGTCGAGATTTTCGCGGCCGGCGAGCGAGATCGCGCCGAGCGATTCCGGCTCGTCCGTTTCGCCGTCGCCCATGAAGGCCCAGACCTTGCGATTCGATGTCTCCGCCAGCTTGTGGTTCTGGAGATACTTCAGGAACCGCGCCTGATAGATTGCCACCAAGGGCCCCAGCCCCATCGACACCGTCGGGAACTGCCAGAAATCCGGCATCAGCCACGGGTGGGGATAGCTTGACAAGCCCTTGCCGCCGGTCTCCTGCCTGAAGCCGAGAAGCTGCTCCTCGCTCAACCGTCCTTCGAGAAAGGCACGCGCATAGATGCCGGGCGAGCAGTGCCCCTGCACGAAGATCAGATCGCCGCCATGGTTTTCCGTTGGCGCATGCCAGAAATGCCCGAAGCCGATATCGTAGAGTGTGGCCGCAGACTGGAAGCTCGCGATATGGCCGCCTAGCTCCGAGCTTTCCTTGTTGGCGCGCAGAACGATTGCAAGCGCGTTCCACCGGATGATCGAGCGAAGCTTGTGTTCGATCGCGCGATCGCCCGGCAGCGCCGGCTGCCGATCCGGCGGGATGGTGTTGCAGTAGGGCGTCGTCAGTGATTGCTCTATCTGAAGCCCGCTACGGCGCGCCGCGTCGATCACCGCACTGACGACGAACTCGGCTCGTTCATTGCCGCGATGGCTTCGGAC
>DAIMKE010000618.1:3399-4572 GCA_036721875.1 Bradyrhizobium sp.
GGGGGGGAGCCACTCCAGGGTTTCCGGCGGATCCAAATCATTCGCGTCCGCAACCTTCATTACCCTCTCCCTGCAGTCGAAACCGAAGTCAAGCGTCAACGTTCATTGCGCTCCGCATAGGTGCGGAAACGCGCAATGCCACACAGGCGAGACCGCCTGTCGCTCTACGTGATGAATTGAATGCTGGTTGGCATTTGAACGTCCCCCTCGCGTTGTCTGTTCTTGAGCTGTCGCTTCTTTTGCAGATACCTAAGCAGCATTCGTGCCAGACGATGAAAGGCGTGGCCAATCTCGGGGATGTCATTCATTTTGCTTGAGATTGCGATGCAAGCCGTCGCGCCCGCGAATACGATCGGTCCGGATCTGTCTGAAGCTCCAGAAAACCGGCCGGAGAGTCACCCGAAAATTCGGACCAGCCCAGCCGTGGGTCCACAAGTCGCAAACGAGCCTGCGCGCTCGGAGCGAGAGCGCCCGCACAACGCAGCGTCCGGTCATGAGAGGGTCGCTGGTGGAGGACAAAGAATCGAATTGACGAAACTCGGTTGGATAGCGGAATGTCCGCGACCGGCGCATTCACGAGGCTGACCAAATGACTGTCGTGCTCGATCTCCTCAACAACGATCCGCGAGCCAGGATGCGGCCCGACAAGCCGCGTCACCCCGAAAAGGCCAAGCGACCCGACACGCCCTTGCAGAGCAAGCCAGCGTGGATCCGCGTGAAGGCTCCCGGCTCCGCCGCATGGGCCGAGACCAAGCGCATCGTGCGCGAGAACAAGCTCGTGACCGTCTGCGAGGAAGCCGGCTGTCCTAACATCGGCGAGTGCTGGGCGAAGAAGCACGCGACCTTCATGATCATGGGCGATACCTGCACGCGTGCCTGCGCTTTCTGCAACGTGCGCACCGGCCTGCCCGGTCCGCTCGACGCCGATGAGCCAGTCAAGGTCGCCGAAGCGGTGGCCAAGCTGAGACTGGAGCATGTGGTCGTCACCTCAGTCGATCGCGATGACCTTGCCGACGGCGGTGCGGCGCATTTCGCTGCGGCCATTGCGGCCATCCGCGCCGCGAGCCCGCATACGACGATCGAGATCCTGACGCCGGATTTTCTGCGCAAGGGCGGCGCACTCGAAACGGTCGTTGCGGCGAAGCCCGACGTGTTCAACCACAATCTCGAAAC
>DAIMKE010000619.1:0-4570 GCA_036721875.1 Bradyrhizobium sp.
GTCGTTGACCATGCCGGTGGCCTGCATGAAGGCGTAGACGATGGTCGGGCCGACGAACTTGAATCCGCGCGCGCCGAGCTCCTTTGAAATCCTGATCGAGACCGGCGTCGAGGCTGGCACGCTGGCGGTGGTCTTGAACTGGTTGACCTTCGGTTTGCCGTCGACGAAGTCCCACAGGAATTTGGAGAAGCCAGCACCTTCTTCCATGATCTTGAGATAGGCCTTGGCGCTGTTCACCGTGCCCTCGATCTTGGCGCGGTTGCGGACGATGCCGGCATCGTTCATCAGCGCGTGGACCTTCTTTTCGTCGTAGCGCGCGATCTTTTCCGGCTGGAAGTCGTCGAAGGCTTTGCGGAAGTTTTCACGCTTGCGCAGGATCGTGATCCACGACAGCCCGGCCTGGAAACCATCGAGGATCAGCTTCTCGTACAGCGCGCGGTCGTCATATTCCGGCACGCCCCATTCGGTGTCGTGATAGGCCATGTAGAACGGGTCTTCGCCCGGCCATGGACACCGCATCTTGCCGTCGGCGTGCAGGCGCGCAGATCGGCTCATGCGACGGTCTGCTTCGGTGGGGTACGTACGTCGCCGGGGTCGGCCAGGTGCATCGCAAGGCCGCCCGCGCTTAGCGAAAGCCCGGCATCAAGCGCGTCCGCGACGCGATCGATGCGGACCAGCGCGAGACCCTTGCCGTCGGCGGTCGAACCCATGGTGCCGACCTTTTTGTCGCCGGCGAGGACCGGGGTGCCGGTTTCCGGCGAGAAGTCGTCGAGAACCATGCGCACGATCCGCGTCCGCGCCGTGCCGCGATGCTGCATCCGCGACACCACTTCCTGACCGACATAGCAGCCCTTGTCGAAATCGACGCCGTGCAGGCGGTCCATGTTGGTCTCGTGCGGAAACGCATCGCTGTACATGAAGTCGAGCCCGCCGCGCGGAACGCCCGATGCGATGCGATGCGCCTCGTAGGCGTCGCTTTCCACCAGATCTGCGCCGATCAGGTCGGCCACTTTCTGCTTCAGATCCTCGGGCACGAGGATGCGCCAGCCCAGCGCCTCGAGCCGCGGATCGGCAAAGGCCAGGTCCGGCTTCATGGCGGGCTGCCCGTCCCATGCCGCCAGCACGCCCATGCTGTCGGAGATGTTCTCGACCGCGACCTTGGCGCGCAGTTTGTAGAAGCCGAGCTTGTCCGCGAGGCCCTGCGCCAGCGGGCGCGGCGCATCGATCAGGAAGCCGCCGCCATGGCCGGCGGGGGCCTCGGTGATCAGAAAATCGATCGTGATCTTGCCCTGCGGCGTCAGGAGCGCGCCGAACCGGCCGAGGCCCGGCTGCAGCAGCGTGACATCCGTGGTGACGATGCCGTTGAGGAAGTTGCGGGCATCCTCGCCGCTGACCTTGACCACGCCCCGGTCCGGTAGAAACGCTGCTTTCATAAGCTAAAACGGCCTCTTATGACGTTTTTCTGAAGTTCCTGGGGAAACCCGGGTGCCGGATTTCCCACGCAAAGTTAAGGCGCTAAGGTGCCGCCAACAAGCCCCGCGCGATAGCCTGAAGTGGCATCGAGGACCTATGAATCAACGATTTGACACCATTCTAAAATCCGGCACCGTGGTCAATCAGGACGGTGAGGGCATCCGCGATATCGGCATCGCCAACGGCCGGATCGCCGCGATCGGCGCGCTCGGGCAGGCTTCCGCCGCCGAGACGATCGACTGCAAGGGGCTGCATATCCTGCCCGGCGTGATGGATACGCAGGTGCATTTCCGGGAGCCCGGGCTGACGCACAAGGAGGATCTCGAGACCGGCTCGCGCAGCGCCGTGATGGGCGGCGTCACCGCGGTGTTCGAGATGCCGAACACCAACCCGCTCACGATCTCCGAGGAGACGTTCACTGCCAAGGTCAAGGCCGGCCATCATCGCATGCATTGCGATTTTGCGTTCTTTATCGGCGGCACGCGCGAGAATGTTCAGGACTTGCCCGAACTGGAGCGGGCGCCGGGTTGTGCCGGCGTCAAGGTATTTATCGGTTCATCCACCGGTGCTCTGCTGGTCGAGGACGACGAAAGCCTGAGGCGCATCTTTCAGGTGATCCGCCGCCGCGCGGCGTTCCACGCCGAGGACGAATACCGCCTCAACGAGCGCAAGCCGATCCGCGTCGAGGGTGATCCGCGCTCGCATCCGGTATGGCGCGACGAGCCCGCGGCGCTGATGGCGACGCAGCGGCTGGTCAATCTCGCGCGCGAGACCGGAAAGCGTATCCACGTGCTGCATATTTCGACCAAGCAGGAGATCGAGTATTTGCGGGATCACAAGGACGTCGCGTCCTGCGAGGCGACGCCGCATCACCTGACGCTGGTCGCGCCCGAATGCTACGAGCGGCTCGGCACCCTTGCGCAGATGAATCCGCCGGTGCGCTCAGTCGATCACCGCGAGGGCATCTGGTACGGCATCGAGCAGGGCATCATCGACGTGCTCGGCTCCGACCACGCGCCGCATACGCTGGAGGAAAAGTCGAAAAACTATCCGGCCTCGCCGTCGGGCATGACGGGGGTGCAGACGCTGGTGCCGCTGATGCTGGATCACGTCAATGCCGGGCGGCTGTCGCTGGCCCGCTTCGTCGACCTCACCAGCGCCGGCCCCGCGCGCCTGTACAACATCGCCTGCAAGGGCCGCATTGCCGCGGGTTACGACGCCGACTTCACCGTCGTCGATCTGAAGCGCTCCGAGACCATCACCAATAAATGGGTGGCCTCGCGCGCCGGCTGGACGCCCTATGACGGCATGCGCGTCACCGGCTGGCCGGTCGGCACCTTCGTGCGCGGCAAGCGCGTCATGTGGCAGGGCGAAGTGACGACCCCGTCGACGGGAGAGCCGGTGCGGTTTCTGGAGACGCTGAAGGCGTAGGGGCGGTCAGCGTCACTGCCTCGCCAGCGCCAGCGAAAACTCGCCATTGCGCACGCGCCCCGGCAAGCCTTCCACGAATTTCACCACAGCGTCCTCGCCATAGGTCGAAATCAGCTCGGCAAGGGCGGTGAACAGGCTCGCCTGCGCCAGGCAGTCGCCGTCGACCCCGTCGTGCCGTGCCTCTGCCCAGGCCTCGTTGAGATAGCCGAGCGCCGCCTGTTTCTGTTCGTGGTCGGCAAGGGGCTCGCGGGCAATCGAAAAGGATACAGGGGAGCGCATGGAACTCGACGAAATCTGCGCGCGATCCAGGGCGGAACGCGTCGAACCGGCGAAGCTGTAGCACACGCCTCCGTCCCGCCTAGGCCACATCTTTAAGAAAGGTTAACGGCTGCCCGAATTTGAGGCGGACCGGGGGAGGCTCATCTCAGGCAGCGCCAGGATCGCGCCCGGCGTGGCGCAGACATGCTGCGCGCCCGCTTCCAGCAACTCGTTCCTGCTGCCGTAGCCGTACAGCACGCCGATGCCCTTCATGCCGTTGTTCTTCGCACCGATCATGTCGTGACTGCGGTCGCCGATCATCAGGGTTTTCGACGGATCGATCGACGTTTCCTTCAGCGCATATTCCAGGAGATCCGACTTTTCGACGCGCGTGCCGTCAAGTTCGGCCCCGAACACGCGCCCGAAATGGCTGCGCAGTGCAAAATGATCGATGATGCGATCGGCGAACACGTGTGCCTTGCTGG
Source organism: Bradyrhizobium sp. (assembly GCA_036721875.1). GTDB lineage: Bacteria > Pseudomonadota > Alphaproteobacteria > Rhizobiales > Xanthobacteraceae > Bradyrhizobium. The sequence continues at coordinate 3,648 of DAIMKE010000619.1, forward strand.
TGGCGACGAACAGCCGGTGACCGGATGTGCAGAGCTGCGTCAGCACCTCGCTGATACCGTCATAGACGCGGTTCTCGTACAGTCCGACATCGGAAAACCGCTCGCGGTAGAGCGACACGGCCCGGTCGGCCGAACGATCGTCACCAAGCAGTTTCACAAAGCTCGTGCGCAGCGGCGGGCCGATGCACCAGGTCAGTTCGTCCTCGGTCGGAATCGTCGCATGATCAAGTCGTTGCAGGGCATATTGAATCGAACGGGTGATGCCGGGCTTGGGGTCCGTCAGCGTGCCGTCGAGGTCGAAGAAAATGGCGTCCATCATGGCGTTTTCGAGCGAAACGGGGAACGGTTCGCAATGAGAAAATGCGTCAAACAACACCCCCTAGTTCGCATAGCGCGCGGTGAGGTCGCGCGAGATCTTGGAGCCTTCCTCGATATATCTGCGGATCGCAACCGAGGCTGCAGGTGTGCAGGTGCGGTAGGTCTGCTGAAAGCCGTTATAGCCGCGGTTGAAGCCCGCAATCATGCGAGCGCGGCGGTCGCCGGCAGGGGTTTCGGCGTCGATCAGCGCCTGCATCTCGTTGCGCCACTTCGCGCCTTCATTGCTGCCGCAGATGCCCCTGAGATAGTGCAGCGTGCCGAGGATTTCGGCCAGCCGCTGCAAATCGCCATCGAAAGGCGCTGCCGCATCCTGGGCGCGCGCGGGGGCCAGGTGGCATGCAGAAATGAGAATGAGGGCGGCGAGAAGGTGCTTGAGCATTTGGGGCCGATATGCCTCCTCAATACGCCCGAGGCAAGGCGTGCGGCGATGGAAGTTCCCGCCTAAACGAGCTTTCGGGCCGCCTCGATGACCTCCAGGAGGCCGCCAGTGACCTGGAGATCGCCGATTGCCTCCGGCGCCAGCCATTTGAAATCGTCGTGCTCGT
>DAIMKE010000620.1:0-4568 GCA_036721875.1 Bradyrhizobium sp.
CCAGCCGATCTGGATCGGCACCTGGAGCACGCTGGCGCTGATCGGAGCCGCGGCGATGCTGATCCAGATACCCTACTCGCTGGACGAACTGGTGGCGGTCGGCCAGTTCCTTCGCCGCCGTGCACGGGCAGGCAAGAATGTGCTTCGGGTCTTCCTGTTCGGGGACACGGACGAGGGGGGGGCTGGTGACGTGCCTGACGAGTTCGACCGACCGGCCCGCGCGATCGTGAAGGACGTGGCGATCGGTGGCGTGAGCCTGCCCTGGAACCTGGCCATTGCGGCCGCGCTGGCGGCATCGCTCTTGTTCACGCGGGTCACGTTCGGCGCAGCGCCGCCGATCGCGGATTGGGATCACCTGCTCGGGTCACTGGCGCTGACCGTGATCTCGATAGCCGCCGCCGAGGTCGCGCGCTCCGTCCGCTTCCTGCTCATTCCCATTGGCGCGGCGCTCTGTGTTACGCCATTCGCCTTCGGCGCGGAGGCTCTGCACACCGCATATAATGTGCTGCTAGGCCTTGCGTTGGTCGGTCTCGCCATCCGGAGAGGCGAGGTGTCAGCCCAGTACGGGTCGTGGAATCGCCTGATTGCCTGACCAGGGCAGGCGCGGCAGGGCTCGTGACACGCGGCCGCAGCGCGGCTGAGACGGGAAGGGCGGCCGCGTTCTTTCGCGGTGGTATCGGGTCAGGACCTGCCCGGCGCTGCTCGCGGCAGGTGCAGGATGACTCGGGTTCCAGCGCCTTGGTCGCTCTCGACCGCGATATCACCGCCAAATTGGGTCGCGAATCGACGGACCTGGCCCAACCCGAGCCCGGTTCTCTTGAGCGACTGCCGCGTCGTGAAGAACGGATCGAAAACGCGGGTCAGAACGTCGGGCGCGATGCCTTCGCCGGAATCGACCATTTCAAGCCGAACGAAGTCGCCCGCTGCGCCTGCGGGGCTCGCCGTGCTTCGGAACGTGTTGAAGGCCCGCAAGACCAGCACGCCACCTTTTGGCATCGCGTCGGCGGCGTTCGCCAGGAGATTGAAGAGCGCAAACTGGAGATAATTGGGGAGGACGCGGACCGGCCAGAGGTCACGCGCGATCTCTGTCCGAAAGTCCACGCCGTCTCCCAGAATGGTGCTGGCCCGCGCTTCCAGCCCGCGGATCAGCGCTTCAACCGAAATCCGCTCGGTCGTCACGCCGCGATCGGTGCTGAGCTCCGCAATATCGTCAGCCAGGGAAGCGGCATTCCGGATCGCGTGCTTCATTCCGGCTACGAGGCGCGCCAGCTGCTGCTGATCCGCTCCGCGCTCGATCGAAACCAGACCGGAGGCGATCACCGCCAGCATATTGTCGAGGTCGTGCGCCATTCCACGCATCAGCATGTCGGGTTGGCGAACGACCCGATCGGCCGGGCTGCTCAACACAGTCGTGATGTCCATGACCACTCCTTCGGTCGCCGGATGCCAAGCTTCGGTCGCCATACAATGCCGGAGCATATCGCGACCGGCGCCAATCGGGGGCTGAGCTAAATCAGTGTTAGCCTGCCCGGAGCGCTTACCGATGAAGCTTGCCACCGGCCGCCTCGGCGGAATGACTGGAAGAACAAAAGTAGCGCGGAGAGCTTTGTGCCTTAGCCGGCGAAACGGCGCAATCACGCGCCGGCGCGCACAGCCTAAGGCGACCGGCCACCCCAGCTTTCGGTCAGCGTGCCAGGCATGTCGGCGGCTCCGCGATGACGCTGTTCGAAGAAGGAGTTAGATGCCATGTCCATTCGTGATCTGATCCCCTGGAGCCGTCAGGAGAACAAGGTTCCCGCTCAGGTCAGCGCTGCGGGCGCTGCGAGCGACCCGGTGCTCTCGCTGCACCGGGAAGTGAACCGCCTGTTCGAGGATTTCTTCCGCGGCTTCGGTGTGCCGGCGCTCGCCGGCGTCGAGCGAGGGCTCCTCGCCCCGAGCGTCGAGCTTGCCGAAACCGACAAGGAAATCCGCGTCACGGCCGAGCTCCCCGGACTCGACGAAAAGGACGTGGAAGTGATCGTCGAGGAAGGCGTCCTCACGCTGCGTGGCGAGAAGAAGTCGGAGGTCGAGGACAAGGACCGGGGTTATTCCGAGCGGAGCTACGGGCGATTCGAGCGCCGCATCGGCCTTCCCAAGGGTATCGAGCAGGACAAGGCGAGTGCCACGTTCAAGAAGGGCGTTCTCACCGTCACGGTGCCGAAATCGGCGTCTGCCGCCGAGAACGTCCGCCGCATCGCCGTCAATTCGGGTCAGGCATGATAGTTACCGCCCGTGGGCCGCGTGCCCACGGGCGGGGCCATCTCAGTGATTGCGCCCGTTCTGGTGAAGCTGTCCCACTCCCGGCAACGGCATATCACACATGATCAGAGCAGAAGGCGAGGGTGCTCCCGAGTTGACAGGGTATAGCCCGAAAGGTTGATCATGAGCTGCCGGTTGCGGATCACGAGCGAGTTCGCTGCGATCGCTGCCAGATCGCCGCGGCGAAGTTCCTGCATCGAGCGGCTGACATGGGTCTCAGATAAGCCGAGGAGGTCAGCCAGATGGCGACGCTGAAGCGGGAAATACGACATCGCATCGTGCCCGAGGTCCAACGCAACGAGGCGATCTACAAGCTCAAGCAGGAAGTAGGCTAGGCGTTCAGCGCCATTCTGCTTCGCGACAAGCGCCATGCGGCGATCGGCGCGGCGCTGGTCCTCCATGAGCGCGAAGACCATCGCCTCGGAGAGGTGGCTGTGCCGCTGAAACAGCTCGTCGATACTGCGCCCTGTCAACACGCACAGCGTCACGGGGGTTAGGCTTTCGACACCGCTCTCCGAATCACCCAGCATCAACTGTTGAAGACCGATCAGGCTACCCGGCAGCAGAATGTCGATGATCTGTCGTTGCCCGGTTGGTGTAAGCTTGTAGCGATATGCCCATCCCGCATACAGCGTGTACAGCTTTCCGGCGAACCGCCCAGGCTCGATGATCACGCGGCGCGCAGGAACATCTATCTGATTATTCTTGAGGGCGCGCACAAAGCTGAGCTCGGGCGCTGTAAACTTCTTGAACAGCGCCAACCGGCGAAGCGCGCAGTCTTCACACGGTATGAAGTTCATTCGAGTCCGAACCCGTTCCCATAACCAGTGCGCTATAGCAGAGGTGGGCCCACATGTCACACGGCCGCTGTGTGGGCCCGGCGCCGTCAGGTCGTGACCACCGCCGCCGCGAGACGCGCAAGCCCGATCGGATCAAGGATTTCCAGGTTGCGCCCATTCACCTGCACATAGTTATGCCGTTGCAGCAGAGTGAATGTACGGGTCACGGTCTCGCTGGTTAACCCGAGATGGTCGCCGATGTCGGCTCTCGACATGAGCAGATGGAAGTGGCGACGCCCCTCCAGCCTCTGCATGAGATCGAGAAGAAAGAACGCCAGCCGCTCCATGGCATTCGACCGCCCGAGCAGGAAGCCGGTGCGTAGCGCGATCCGATAGGTCCGCAGAAACCAGGTCGTGATCGTGGCGCATGTGAAGTGATCGAACTGCGACAGGCCCTCAAGCACGCTGCGATCCGTCATGATGAGCGAGGTCGGGCACAGGGCCTGGGCGAACTGGCTGCGCACCTCGTCGCGTTCGAGCAGGATGAATTCCCCCGGCAGGTAGAAGCCACCGATCCACCGGCGACCATCCTCGGAGATGATGCTGGTTTGGATGGCGCCGGAGAGGATCCAGTAGAGGCCATCCGACTCGGGCCGCGCAGGGAGTTCCTGGCGGTCCTTCAACATGATGAGCTTGGAGTTGAAGCCATTTCCTAGAGGCGGAGGAACGACCTTTCGCCCGCGATTCATCGCGGGCGTCTCCGTCTCAAATGAGCTGCCGAGCCGTTCCACATGTCACGGTGCGTAACATATGTCACGATGATGGGCAATCTCAATGCCCGAGTCGTGCCACAGTTCGACCGGCAGAAGGCTGAGCTATGTCAGGGCGGCGGAGGGCCGGGCCTGCAATTCCAGGCGCGACCTGGAGAATATCGATGAGCGCGTTGAGCTGGATATCGGCCAAGATCGCGATCTCGCCGGTCCCGCCAGCGGGCGGCCGGGTGGATCAAGATCCGATGTTCAGGATGTCGGGAAGCGGCTCGGGAAGCTTTCCCCGGACCTTCCAAGGCATTCCCCAATTCGCAGCTCTTCCGGAGGAAGCGCTGCGGCAAACCGCGCCCCGCGGACCAGGGGCTCGATGCGGGACGGCCGATATCCTTTCTCGACGAGAAACCCCGGCGAGCGGTCCCTCGCCCTTTGTGAAGGAGTCGAACCGTGAACGTCGTTCCTAAGGCGGAATGGCCTCAATATCTGAACCGCGTGTCCCGCGGCCTTACCGGGCTTCGAGCCGAAATCGAAGTCGCATCGCTCGAACTCGGCGATCAGATCGAAGCGCAATACCTGCCGATCACCGGAATCTTCTATGACCACAAGGATGACTTGGTCGGTGTGACGCTCGAGGGGCTCGATCACATGATCCACCACCCGCAGTCGATCTATGTCGAAGAATCCGGCGATGGCGTTGCGGCGATCGCGGTGATCGATCGCGATG
>DAIMKE010000621.1:0-4568 GCA_036721875.1 Bradyrhizobium sp.
AAGCGGTGTCGACATCATTCTGGCTGGCGGTGGCAGCGATACGATCGTCGCCGATCAGAACGATCATGTTCTCGACGGCGGCTCCGGAACCGACACATTGCGGGTGGGATCGAACTTCACGAGCCCGAGCAACGCGCACATCGCCAACATCGAAAATGTGACGCTGACCGCGGCGGTGACGCTGAACCTCGCGAACCAGACCGAGGCGTTCACGATCACCGGCTCATCGGGGGCAGATGTAATCACCGGCGGTGCGGGAGCTGACACCATCACCGGGGGCGCTGGTGGCGACAGAATGACCGGTGGTTCCGGTGCGGGTGTTGTCGATACATTCGTGATTGGCAGCGGTCAGACGACGCTTTCAATCGGCGGAAGTGGAAACAACGGTACCATCTCCGGTTACGACACGATCACCGACTTCAACCTGGCGGTCGACAAGCTGTCGCTCAACGGCACTCCGTTTGCGGCTTCCAATACGTCCGGCACCAACGGCAGCAACTCGAGCCTGACGATCGGCGGGCGGAAACCAGATAAGTTCGCATGCCATCACGAACGGCATCATCAGGTTTGACGACAGCTTTGCCTTCAGCACCGCGCTGACGCTCGACTCCACTCAGGACGTTGCCGCCGTCGTCGACTACCTGCGTCACAACGATCTGGGCAGTGCCGGCGCAACCGTAGCCTTCACGGCCACGATCGGGGGCGTCAACCACACCTACATCTACCAGCAGGTGGGCAACGGCCCGAGCACCACCAACGATATCCTCGTCGATCTCGAAAATGTCACGTTGACCAGCGGCGGGACCAGCCTCGCGACGCTCGTCGGGAACGGGCATGTCGATCCCGTCGTTCTCGATCTGGGCGATCAGGGCATTTCGTTCAGCTCCATCGGCGAGGGGGTCCAGTTCGACATCAACGCCGACGGCGCAAGCGATCAGGTCGCCTGGACCGTCAACGGCCAGGACGGCATCCTCGCTCTCGACGTCGACGGCTCGGGCAAGATCGAGGGCGGCAAGGAACTGTTCACGCCGAATTTCAACGGCGGCCAATTTGCCGACGGCATTGCGGCGCTTGCGAGCCTCGATGGCAACCATGACGGCGTGATCGACGGCCAGGATCAGGAGTTCGGTGAACTCGTGGTCTGGCAGGACGCCAACCACAATGGCGTCAGCGAAACGGATGAACTGGCGAAGCTCGGCGATCTCGGCATCACCGGCATCAACCTGAACACGACACCGGGCGGCGCCCCGATCGACGGACAGAACATCGCAGGCACCGGCAGCTTTACCTATGCCGACGGCAGCACCGGTACTTTCGTCGAAGTCGATCTGGACGCCTCGCTCGGCACGGCGTCGGCCCAGCCCGACAGCAACCCGGCGGAAGATCACGATCTGACGGTGTTCACGGCCGTGGCGGCGGAGATCGACTACGGCGGTGGCGATATCGACCTCAGCGGGCTGCTACAGCCTGGCGCGGATCACGCTCCGGCGCCGCAGACGCAGGACGCCGAGGCGGCACATGCGGGCGTGGATGCAGGCGCGACGACGCCCGCTGCGATCACGATCATGCATGAGCAGGCCGCGCTTGCGATGCAATTGGCGGCGTCGTAATCGCCTGACGTTCGAATGAGAAATCCGCCGGCTGTGTGGCCGGCGGATTTTTTTTGCGAACTACATCAGCAACGGCAGGCTGCCGGGCATCGAGGCGCCTTCTGCGACCGGCTCCAAGCCGAACCATTCGAGCGACGGGCGCGCGCTGGCGGCAGCCGGAGCCGCCGTCGCACGTTGGCCATCTGGCATCGCGCGCCTGGCATAGGGCGCTGCGAACAGATGTACCCCGTCGTGATTGATGGCGAACAAGGGCGTGAAGCTCGAAGCGTTCGAATCTTCGATCAGCGGAGATTGCCGGTTGTCCAGGATCAGCCAGCGATCATCGAGGCGCGCGGCCAGCACCGCATGGTCCTGCCGGACCGCGCGGTCGCGCACCAGCACCAGTTGCAGATTTTCACGAGCGATGCCGGCCTCCCGCAAGGCCACATACTTGGCGATGGCATAGTCTTCGCAGTCGCCCCTGGCGGTAGCAAAGCTCGCAAGCGGCGCGCTCCATCGATCGGCTTCGCCGTGCTGGCTGTAGTCGCTAACGTAGCGGATCGCCATGTTGACGGCGCGATTGGCCTCTTCGAGCCTGGCGCGCCCGGACTTCGCGTTGACCGCACCGACCAGGCGCAGGAACTGGGCGGCGTGGGGCGGGCAGGCCTCCGCATCGGTTCGGCACCGGTTCAGCGTTAGCTGCTCGCGGGCCATGTCGGCCTCGATGTTTCGCCATTTGCGCCAAAGCATCCCCTCCGGCGCGCGAAAGGTGAACAGGCCGAACGGTTCCTTGCCGACCAGCTTCGCCTCGTTGAGCGCAGGCGGCGCATCCGTTGCGACATTCGCAGGCGTTCGCGAAGCAAGCCGGACCGCGTCGGGACCGCGGCCGCGCTGACCATCCACTTTTGCCAGAACGGCATTAATGCTGAAGAAGGTTGCAGGAGGCCGCGCCGGCTCTCGGTCTCGTTCGGAGCCGGGCGGCGACTCCAGCGCAACATCCTGGCTTGGTTCATCCGCAGCCATGACGCCGGACGTCCCCGCGTAGGCGCCCAATATGCAAACCAGTGCGGCGAGCCCGGACAAGCCAAGCTTCCGCGATCCATGACGCGGTGTCATCGCGACGTCCCCATTCCAGGGAACGTCAGTCAACGTCTGAGCGTCGAGCTGCATTCCCACAACTGCTATCGGGACGCAGCTAACGGCACCGCGGCTTAGACCCGGTTAAATCCGCTTAGTAATCAAAGGAATAGAGAAAAGTCGGTCAACCCGGGGTTGGCCGGATTGCTCCAAATCGCCCCAAATGGGGCGGTCGAAATTGACGGTTTATTAAGCAACCCAGAGCGCCTCAGCGTTCACGCAGGGCTTCATCCCGCAGGCTGCGCGCAGGCTTAAGTAAATAATCCAACACGCTCTTTTCGCCGGTGAGGATTTCGACCGTGGCAATCATGCCCGGAATGATCGGCAGCGAGTTCTTGGCGGTTCCCAGATGGTTCTTTTCGGTCCGGACCATCACGCGGTAAAAGGTTTCCTGGCGTTCGGCCTTGTCCGCCTTGTCGTCGACGATGGTATCGGCGCTGATGCGTTCGACCTTGCCCTTCAGCGAGCCATAGACCGAGGAGTCGTAGGCCGAAAGCTTCACCACCGCGTCCTGGTTGGGGCGGATGAAGGCGATGTCCTGGGGCCGGATCCTGCCTTCCACGAGCAGAGAATCGTCGAGAGGGATGATGTCCATCAGGTTGGCGCCGGGTTGCACCACCGCGCCGATGGTCGTGACGTTCAACTTGTTGACGATGCCGTGCACGGGCGCTTTGAGGTCGGTTCGGCGCACGCGGTCCTGCGCGGACTTGATGTTTTCATCCAGCACGGCGAGGTCGGACTTCGACTTGGCGAGATCCTCATTGGCCTGCGACTGAAAGGAGGCGAGCGTGTTCGCAATTTTGGATTGCGCCTCGGCGAGCTGTCCGCGCATTTCCGTCGCCTGGCGGTCAAGACGCAACATTTCGATTTCGGGCACAACCTTCTGCTCGAACAGCCGGCGGGTGAGGGTGAGCTCGCGCTCGAGCAGTTTGAGGGTACCGCTGAGCCTCGTGACCTGCTGGTTCAGCACGTCGACGTCCTGCGCCACCTTCTGCGCGCGCAGTTTGAATACGCTGGTTTCGGTGGCGACTGACGCCGGCACCACCGTGTCGAGCTGATCGGGGAAGGTGACCTCGCTGCGGCCCTGCGCCTCCGCCTCGAGCCTTGCGACACGGGCCGCCATCGCGGCGCGCCGCTCCCTTATTTCACCGAACTCGGAAGCAAATTTGGTGTCGTCGATGCGCATCAGGGATTGCCCCTGCTGGACGATCGCACCTTCCTGGACGAGGATTTCGCCGACGATGCCGCCTTCGAGGGTCTGCACCACCTGGGTTTGCCGCGACGGCACGACGCGTCCGTTGCCGCGCTTGACCTCGTCCAGCACCGCAAAATGCGCCCATACCAGGAACGCCACGAGCATCGCGAGGAATGTCATCAACAGCATGCGGGAGGTGCGCGGCGTGCGTAACGCAGCGGCCGCGCGGATGTCGTTTGCGAATGCGAAATCAGTTGGCGGCATTTGGCTTCTGCACCCTACTTGCAACGCCGGCAAAGCTTTCGGCCGCAGCCGGAGCAGGTTTGCCCTGAAGGATCGCCATCACCTTGTCGCGAGGTCCGTCCGCGACCAGACGCCCGTTGTCGAACAGCAGCAGGCGATCGACCATGCCGAGCAGCGAGAGACGATGCGTCGAGATGATGATCGTCATCCGCTCGTCGCGCAGCGCCTTCAGCCGTTCGAGAAACTCGGCTTCGCTGCGGACGTCGAAATGCGCGGTCGGCTCGTCCAGAAACAGCACGCCGCGGCTTCCTGATAAGCACACGCGCCAGTCCAATCGCCTGCTTCTGGCCGCCGGAGAGGCTGCGGCCTCCCTCGGAGATCGGCATGTCGTAGCCCATCGGATG
>DAIMKE010000622.1:0-4564 GCA_036721875.1 Bradyrhizobium sp.
CAAGCTCGCGGGCGGCGTCGCCGTGATCCGCGTCGGCGGCGCGACCGAAGTCGAGGTGAAGGAGCGCAAGGATCGCGTGGATGACGCGATGCATGCGACCCGTGCGGCTGTTGAAGAAGGCATCGTCCCGGGCGGCGGCGTCGCCCTGCTCCGTGCTTCCGAGCAGCTCAAGGGCATCCGCACCAAGAACGACGACCAGAAGACCGGCGTCGAGATCGTGCGCAAGGCGCTGTCCGCGCCGGCCCGCCAGATCGCGATCAACGCCGGTGAAGACGGCTCCGTCATCGTCGGCAAGATCCTCGAGAAGGACCAGTACAATTATGGTTTCGACTCGCAGACCGGCGAATACGGCAACCTGGTCTCCAAGGGCATCATCGACCCGACCAAGGTCGTTCGTGCGGCGATCCAGAACGCGGCGTCCGTCGCGGCGCTGCTGATCACCACCGAAGCCATGATCGCCGAACTGCCGAAGAAGGGTGGCGCAGCCGGCGGCGGCATGCCTCCGGGCGGCGGCATGGGCGGCATGGACTTCTGATCCAGCCACCCGAACGATCCACGAAATGCAAAACCCCGGCAGCGATGCCGGGGTTTTTTTTGTTGAGCCGGCGACACCGAAGGCTGCCCGCACGCCTGTCCCTGTTATGCACAGGTCAGCGTATCGAGACTTCGGTCGATATTGACATTCCAAAAATTTTTTGACGCGAGAGTCGCAAACCGAACCGACAGTTCCGCATCCCCTGGCGCAAAGTTGTAATCGGGTCGGGGCTAAATCAAAGCTCATCCAAAAAATTGATCGGACGCGGAGCGCTTAAGCTCTCGGGACGCAGCTCTGCGTCGCGGGGAAGGCTTTCGCTCGAGAAGGGTGATGTGGCGGTGAGTGAAAGCGAAATGAAAGTCACGCTGAAAAGAAAAAATGGGATGCCGTTGCTGGACGTCCCGGAGTTGAACGTCCCGGATATGGGCTTGCCAGGCGCGAGAGGCGAGCTTGCCGCGCGCTTCACCAGGGCCCGCTTCGCCTCCGGTTAAAGAGGCCGTTCAACCAGGACGGAGGATCCGCCTGAGGAGGGATCCGGCCGGTTGGAATAAGCCCGCAGGCGCGCACGCAGCCCCCACTGGCCGATGCTCGCTCAAGCAAGGTGCGCAATGCCCCCCCAGTAAGCCGCACCGACAAGAGGCGCACTCCAACCGGCCGGTACTTCTCTGCAAAGAGCCATCAAGACCAAGTGTGAGTGAGGGCAGCATGGGAATGGTCATGGTCAAATGTCCGCAAACCGGACACGCGATACCCACCGGGATCAAGACGGATCGCGAGAGCTTCGGGCGCCGCGCAGTTTTCTTCTCGCGCACGCATTGCCCGCTCTGCCGCAGCGACCATCCATGGTTTGCGCGGGAGGCCTGGGTCGACGAGTCCGGCATCCGGCTCCGCGGCGGCTCACAGGCATAATGGATACAGATCAGGCGACGACGCGATGAGGGACACCATGGGGCACCTGCAAATCCCGACCGAACCACCCACCCTGCTGCACCAGGCGAGAGACTTTCTCGTCGAAGCCCGACGGCTGAAGCCGGGTCCTGAGCGCAACGAACTGCGCGAGACGGCAAAGGTGCTGCGCGAGCTTGCGAAGCTCGAAGCATCCGATGGCGGCATGGAATCTTTCCGGGTGGATGATCGCTGGTGATCGGCCTTCAACGCCGTATTTGATGCAGCAGTCCTGACGCGGCCGCGCGGGAACGCACTCAGGTGGTCCCGCCCGATCCAGTTCTCGGCACGCGCCCCTGATGGGGCAGAGCCGCCGCCCGCGATCGGGCCGACGAAAAAATCTCCTCGACTTCCGAACGCATGAAGCCGTGGCATTCGCATGCCGCCACCGCAAGCCGCGCCCGGTCGATCTCGATGAATCCACGTCGATCGGCCCTGATCGCGCCACTGGCGCGAAGATTGCGCATCAGCAGCGTTACCGTCGTTCGCCGCACCCCGAGAATTTGTGCCAGCGCATGCTGGGTGAGCGGGAGCTCATCATGGTCGACGCAGTCGCGTAGCTGGAGCATCCAGCGCGCCATGCGGGCCTCGACCGGATGTAACGCATTGCAGGCCGCGCCGACCTGGAACTGGATCAGCATCGACTTGACGTGATTCTGGACCGCATGCCGGATCGCGGGACTGCGGCTGAAGGCGGCATGAAACCGCGATGCAGGAATCCGCGCAGCCGGGCCCGGCGCACGAACCACCGCGGTAATGGCTGAAGGCGACGGTCCGAGCACCGAGAGCAGGCCGACCGCCCCTTCCCGCCCGATGATCGCGGTGGCGACCGTCTGGCCGTCGGCCATATCGATCATCAGCGTGATGGCGCCCTTGTGAGGGAAGATGACGTACTCGATGTCGTCACCCGTGCGCGAAAGCACCGCGTCCTGCTCGAGCGCGATCAGCTCGAGCTCGGGCCCCAGCAGCTCGAAGTCCGAAGCCGGCAGGGATGCCAGAAGACGATTGCCCTTCCCGCCTTGCGGCGTCACAGCGCGGAATCCGCGGCGAGCCGACGGCCTTCATGCAAGGAGACGCGAACCAACGAGTCTACCATAGGGATGAATCCGCTTTCATTGCACAAAACCGCTCACACAAGTACTCCCTGGTTACGGCGTAAAAGTTCTTGGCGACCGCGGGGGGCTTTTATTGCTCTGCAGCATGAACGGTTAAATTCGCCCGCGCTGCCGAATGCAACCGTAAAATGCGCATGGGTAACATCGTAATGCCCGCGCGGGAACCTGCGGTTCCAAGCCTGGAAGGCAACCTGCTCTCGATCGACTACGCTGCGCGCCCTTGGAGATGGCACAACAAGAGCGCAGCCACCGCACGATTAAGCGTGCCGAACTCGTCCGCGAACCCGCGCAATGCCGGCCATACGCCGGTTATGCCGTTGCGACCCTCGGAGTGTCGCTCTGCTTGACAGATATGCGATACGTATCACATACTGCTCATCATGATCCGCAGCTTCGCCGACAAGGCTACCGAGCGATTGTTTCGCGATGGTCCTTGTCCGGCGCGATGGCGGAGCATCGAAGCCGTCGCCCTGCGCAAGCTCGATATGGTGGACGCGGCGACGCGTCTTGATGATTTGCTTTCTCCACCGGGCAACCGGCTCGAAGCATTAAAAGGCGACCGCCGCGGACAGCATTCCATTCGTATCAACCGGCAGTGGCGCATTTGCTTTCGCTGGACGCCAGAAGGCCCTGAGGCGGTCGAGATCGTGGACTATCACTAAGGAGGCGACAATGACGCGGTTGCGCACTCATCCGGGAGAAGTATTAAAACAAGAGTATCTTGTGCCGCTGGAGATGTCGGCGCGCGCCTTGGCGAAAGAGCTCGGCGTTCCAGCCAACCGGCTGACCGAAATCATCCGCGGCACGCGCGATGTCACCGCAGACACCGCGATCCGGCTGGGTCGCTATTTCCGTACCGATCCGCGTTTCTGGCTGAACCTGCAAGCCGCCCATGACCTCTCCAAGGCGGAGAGAGCGCACAGCTACACAAAAATCGTGCCGCGCCGGGCCGCCTGACGCCTCAGGATTTTTCGATGACGGGAGGCCGATGTGTCTCCACCGACACAACGATTGCAAGACTGGCATCGAGGCGATGCCGTGTCGATCCGAAGAACTAGCGCACCATCAGGCCCACGCGCTCGGAGCGAACGGTCGCGGCGGCTCCGTTATGGCCAGGAGCCTTCGACACGTAGACCATCTCGACACGGCCGATGAGGTTCTCATACGGAATAAAGCCGATCGCCGACAGCACGCGGCTATCGGTGGAGTTATCGCGGTTGTCGCCCAGCATGAAGAAGTGACCTGACGGCACCGTGTAGACGTTGGTGTCGTCGTAGAAGCCCCGCTCGACGCAATCGAGTGTTTCGTAGGTTGCGCCATTGGGCAGCGTCTCTCGCCAGCGCTTCACTTTTGCGGAGGCATCGGTGCCACAGGCATCGCCGACGAAGTCCTCCACCCGCTCCCGTTTCACGGCGACGTCGTTGAGGTAGAGCCGCCCCTGCTTCAATTGAATGCGATCGCCCGGCAGCCCCACCACGCGCTTGACGTAATCCGTCATGCCGTCCTTCGGCGATCGAAAGGCGACCACCTCGCCGCGTGCCGGATCGGCGCCGAAGATACGCCCCGCGAACAGCGGCGGCGCGGCCGGGAACGAATGGCGGCTATAGCCGTAGGCATATTTCGAGACGAAGATGCTGTCTCCGACGAACATGGTCGGATACATCGAGCCACTGGGCAGGCTGTAGGGATGGAACAGCAGCGCACGGATGGCGAGCGCAATCAGAAACGGAAATATCATCACCACGGCGTAGGCCGCGATCGTGCGCCAGAAGCCGAAGCGTTCCACGCGCGAAAGCATCAGCAGCACCGCGACGAACGACCAAAGGCCGGCCATGACAACGATGATCAGCGGCAGCAGCGAAAACCCTGCCGTCGATATCGCGCTCGTAGCAAGAAACCTGGCTCCGGCATTCAGCAGCACGGCGATGGCGAGACCGAGGATTGTCGGTAACGTGCTCCAGGCCAGCAC
>DAIMKE010000623.1:0-4551 GCA_036721875.1 Bradyrhizobium sp.
CATTTGGCACGCGAGACCGCGGGTGCAGCGTGCACCCGGTCTTCCCTGCGCCCTCGCCTTCTTCGAGGGGCACGCTTGATGCAAACCTCGGGCTATTCCAGCCGCGAGAACGCGAACTCATATCCTCGTTCCCTGGGGGTCCTGGCGCTCGACGAACCGCACCGGATCATATAGTTGAGGGTTAAATCGCCCCCTTAAGTGTCTGGACTTCTGGATAAAAATGCCTGACGCAAGCCCCTCGAAGATCGAAGCGCGCCTGAAAGCGGCCATCACGGGCGACGTTTTCTTCGATCCCTTCAACCGCGGCCGTTACGCAACCGACGCCTCGTTCTACCAGATCATGCCGTTCGGCGTGGTGGTGCCGCGGTCGATGGACGAGGCGCTGCGGGCGCTCGCGATTGCCCGCGACGACGGGCGGGTGGTCACCCCGCGCGGCGGCGGGACATCTCAATGCGGGCAAACGGTCAATGAGGGCATCGTCGTCGATTTCTCCAAGCACCTGAACCGGATCGTCTCGCTCGACGTCGCCAACCGCATTTGCGTGGTCGAACCCGGCATCGTGCTCGACGACCTCAACCGGCAGCTCAGGAAGCACGGGCTGTGGTTTCCGGTCGATGTCTCTACGGCGTCGCGCGCCACCATCGGCGGCATGGCCGGCAACAATTCCTGCGGCGGGCGCTCGCTGCGTTACGGCACCATGCGCGACAACACGCTTTCGATGGACGCCGCGCTGGCCGACGGCACGCTGCTTCACTTCGGCGAAGTGCCGCGCGATCTGGCGGGAGTGGATGCCCCGGAGAGCGGGCTGAAACTGTTTCGCGACATGCTCGGCCTCGGCGAGCGCGAGGCCGCCGAGATCGCGGAAAGATTTCGAAAGGTGCAGCGCCGGGTCGGCGGTTACAATCTCGACGCGCTGGTGCCGCGCAACGCGGCGAACAACCTGGCGCATCTCCTGGTGGGCTCGGAAGGCACGCTCGCCTTCACGACCCAGGTCGAACTGAAGCTATGGCCGGTAATCCGCAACAAGGTGCTCGGCGTCTGCCATTTCGGCAGCTTCTATGAGGCGATGGATGCCGCCCAGCATCTGGTGAAGTTGCGGCCCATCGCCGTCGAACTGGTCGACCGGACCATGATCGCGCTCGGCCGCGACATTGCAATGTTCAGGCCCGTGATCGATGCCACCGTGCGCGGCGATCCCGATGCTCTGCTGATCGTCGAGTTTGCCGAAGAGGATCAATCCGACAATCTGGCGAAGCTCAAGCAGCTTTCGGAATTGATGGCCGATCTCGGTTTCGGCTGGAACCATCCGCAACGCAAATGGGGCGGCGTGGTCGACGTCGTCGAACCCGCGGCTCAAACCGCCATCGCGGATTTCCGCACCTCCGGCCTCAACGTCATGATGTCGATGAAGCAGGAGGGCAAGCCGGTTTCCTTTGTCGAAGATTGCGCCGTGCCGCTGCCGCACCTGGCCGATCACACCGCGCGGCTGAACGAGATTTTTGCCAAACACGGCACCCGCGGCACGATGTATGCGCATGCCTCCGAAGGCTGTCTGCATGTGCGACCGGTGCTGAACCTGAAGCTCGACAAGGACGTCAAGGCGATGCGCGCCATCGCCGAAGAGACGTTCGAGATGGTGCGCGAGTACAAGGGTTCGCATTCCGGCGAACATGGCGACGGCCTGGTGCGTTCGGAATTCCATGAAAGGATGTTCGGCGCGCGCATCATTGCCGACTTCAGGGAAGTGAAGCAGCGCTTCGATCCAGGCAAGGTGCTCAATCCCGGCAAGATCGTCGATCCGCCGAAGATGGACGATCGCACCCTGTTTCGTTATCCGCCGAATTACCGCATCGATGGACTGCAGACCGTGCTCGACTGGTCGGCCTATCCCGGCGCCGGCGGCGGCTTTCAGGGCGCGGTCGAGATGTGCAACAACAACGGCGCCTGCCGCAAGCTTGAAGGCGGCGTGATGTGCCCCTCCTATCGCGCCACCCGCAACGAGAAGGATGTCACGCGCGGTCGCGCCAATACGCTGCGGCTTGCGATCTCCGGCCAGCTCGGCCCCGATGCGCTGGCATCCGACGAGATGATGGAGACGCTGAAACTCTGCGTGTCGTGCAAGGCCTGCCGCCATGAATGCCCGACCGGCGTCGACATGGCGAAGATGAAGATCGAGGTGCTCGCGGCGCGGGCCAGGAAACATGGCCTGACGCTACGGGACCGGCTGGTCGGCTATCTGCCGCGCTACGCGGGCCTGGCGGCGCGCGTTGCGCCGCTGGCCAATTGGCGCAACCGCAGCCCCTTGTTGCGCAGGCTGTTCGAACGGTTCGCCGGGATCAGCGCGCAACGCGCCCTGCCCGCGTTCCGGCGCGACGTATTCACTTCCACCGAAACGGCCGGGCCCGAAGCCGGCCGCGAAGTCGTGCTGTTCGCCGACACCTTCAATCGCGCCTATGAGCGGGAAAATCTCGATGCCGCGCTGCGCGTGCTGGTCGAGGGCGGCTATCGCGTCCATATGCCGAAGCCGGTCGGTCGCGCGCGGTCGCTGTGCTGCGGGCGCACGTTCCTTTCGGCCGGCCTGGTCGATCAGGCCCGCGCCGAACTGGATCGCCTTGTCGCGACCTACGCACCGTTCGCCGCGCGCGGGGTTCCGATCATTGGCCTGGAGCCGAGCTGCCTTCTGACGCTCCGCGACGAGTTGCTGTCGCTGAGGTCCGACAACGAGGCCAAGGCGATCAGTGCGCATGCGCTGCTGTTCGAGGAATTCTTGATGCGCGAGGCCGAAGCGGGCCGTCTGCAGCTGCCGCTTGGCCCGCTTGCCGCCAAGGCTGTGCTGCACGGCCATTGCCACCAGAAATCATTCGGGGCGTTCAAGCCGGTCGAGAAGGTGCTGCGCCTGGTTCCGGATCTCGCGGTTGAGACCATCGAGTCCAGTTGCTGCGGAATGGCCGGCGCGTTCGGCTATGGCGCGGACACCTATCAGACCTCGATCGAAATGGCCGAACTGTCATTGCTGCCGGCGGTACGCAGTGCCGACGCCGCGACCTTGATCGTGGCTGACGGGACCTCCTGTCGGCACCAGATCAGGGATGGCGCTGCGCGCGAAGCCATCCACGTCGCACGCGTTCTTGCGATGAGTCTCGACCAGAAAGGAATAAATTCGTGATTTCGGTGGAACCTTTGCTCGCGAGCCCGGAACCAATCTGGCCCCAGAGGCTTACATCCCCGTGCGCGCTGCGACGCGGCAGCGAGGGGAGAGCGCGTTGGAAAACCAGATCACCATACTGGTCGTCGAAGACGACCAGTTGATACAGGGCGTCATCGAGGAGGCCCTGACGGATGGCGGCTTCGAGACGGCGCTGGCATCGTCGGGCGAAGAAGCGATCGACCTGCTCGACGGCGCAGATCCCGAATTCCGGGCGCTCGTGACCGACATCAATCTGGGAAAGAGCGCAAGCGATGGCTGGGCCGTTGCCCGGCATGCAAGGCAAACACGGCCCGATATGCCGATCGTCTACATGACGGGCGATAGCGCCAACGAGTGGCCCTCGAAGGGCGTGCCCAACAGCATCCTTCTCACCAAGCCGTTCGCACCGGCGCAACTCGTCACCGCCGTTTCGCAATTGTTGAATGCCGGGACTCCACCCTCGGCATAGTTTCGACTGCAGGGCGAGACGATGAGGCTCGGCGGTCACAGCGAAACGCACTGCGTGCGTACACCCATCCCACCAACCTCGGCGGGCATCGTCGCATTCATCATCGCCCATGCCTGCGCGATGGAATCGGATCACATCGCCAAAACAACATCGTGATAGGTGAGACAGACCACATGTGCCCGAAGCCGTTGGACGTAATGCAGAAGCCTATTTGCATTTTGCATTACGAGCCCAACGGAGCATTCCATGACCCGTCTGTTGATTTCCGGATTCGTGGCCGTCGCCCTGCTCGCCGCCACGAGCTTGTTGCATCTGCGCTCACCATCGGACGATCGCCTCGCCGCCATGACCACCGGCATGGCGTCGGCAAAGAAATCGCCGTCAGTCGCCGCCAGGCTTCCGATCGAGGAATACGAAGACATGTCGTTCGTGTTCACCGCGCCGCCTCATCCGCCGCAGCCATAGCATCAGCGGATCAACTGCGCCTAACGCCTGGTCGCGCGTTTCAGAAACTCCACCAGCGCGGCGCGGTCCTGCTCCGAGCCGATGCGCTGCTCGGGCATCTTGGTGCCGGGCGTATACGCCTGCGGCCCGACCTCGAACAGCTTTGCGACCGTCTCGGGCGTCCAGACGATATCGAGACGCTTGAGCGCGTCGGAGAAATTGTAGCCCGGCGCAGTCGCGATGCGGCGGCCGAAGATGCCTGACAGCGTCGGCCCTGCCCTGTTGGCCTGGTCGGCGCCGAGCGTATGGCACGCGATGCAGGCGCGGAAAATATCCGCACCACGGTCGCCGGCATAGGCCGCCAGCGGATCTCCCGCCGTCTCGACGAGAACCGTATCGACCGGCTCGCCGGTCGCCGCGTTCCAGCGCCGGATGATGTTGTCGGCGCCGC
>DAIMKE010000624.1:0-2803 GCA_036721875.1 Bradyrhizobium sp.
CCAGCAGAAGGACGGTCGCGAACGTCAGCGTCATGCAGAACAAGAATGTCGGATAAATGCGGCTAAAACGCGCGATGGCGAACCCGACCGGGGTGCGCCCCTCGGTAGAGTAGGCAATCACGAATCCACTGATGGTGAAGAAGATGGGGACGCCCAGAAACCCGTATTGTGCAAAGAAAGCCAGATCGGGCAGCGCGACCTTCGGCACTCCGTTGGAGGCCGGGCCCCAGAAGCCGTAATGATAGAGGACGACGGCGGCAACGGCGACGAGGCGCAGCAGATCGAGCCCAGGCACCCGCGATAGGCCGGAGTGTTCATTCGCTGTGGACATGTCATCTGCCTCTTGGCTCGGACCGCGTATCATCCGCAAGGCCGATAAATTTGCCGTTAAGGATTCGACCGGTATCGGCGTTTGCCGGGCCGATGACAGCGGTTTGGATGGCGTGTCCCATAGCAGAAATATCGCCGGCCACCTGCTCGGGCGAGCCCCGGCTAATGCCGTATTGTAGTCGCCCGCCGGCGACGAGATCGGCTGAGCCCGCGTCCTCGGCCACGTAGAATGGGTTCTCATGGCGTATGTCGATCGCCGCGTGCCAATCTCGACACGATGCCGCAGCCATGGAAAGCAACGTCACAAGAACGGCGACATTGCGTCAGTATATTATAGAGAACAGGCCGTAAATTACGGCAACAGCGGCGAAGCCATCAACTGCAATTTCTGGAAGATCACTGCACGGAAAACGCATCGCACGATTTTTCCGATGCCGTTGAAGCGCTTTACAAGCGGCTACGGCGGGAAGGCAAGACGTAATCTGGACCCCATGCTTTGTGAAGTTAGCTTGAACCGCTGGAGGGTCAAAGGACGATACCGCGCAAGCTGCAAAGTATGTCTCCGCCACGAGGGTAGGGGCGACGGCGCGTCAAGTTGCCAAGCCACTACCGCTGCGAGATGATCAGCGAAGCCATCCGGATCATATACAGGTTGAGTGTTTCAGCCATGAACGGCAAGGCGAGCAGGAAACCAATGAACGTGGCAAGGATCTTTGGCACAAATATGAGAGTTTGCTCTTGGATCTGTGTCAGAGCTTGGATCAGTGATATAGCCACGCCAACAACAGTACCGATGACCAAGAGTGGCGCTGAAATCACGACGACTGCGAGGATCGCGTCTCGCGCTGTCTCGACTACCTCGATCCCAGTCATGCGTTCTCTTGACGACGTGATTCGCTGCCCCACCTTACATCTTATCCTACACCATCCCAATTCGAATCCGTTCGCCTGTGCTGCGAACCGCCTCCTAATTCCTCTGGCTATTTCTGGTAGATTAGCAGCTCTGAGGCGCGGCCTAACGTTGATCCGGCCCAGCAGTGTTACAACCGTGGGAAGGAGTAAATTGCCGGAAACGCGCAATACCGAATAGCGCGAGGATATAGCTCGTTGATACCGCAGCCGCCCCCAGGAGACTCGCATTAGCGTCGATCATGCTGGCCGCGCCGGTCCGCGCGCTGGCCTTGACGTGGTATCGGGCTCAGGCAAAAGCACCGTAACCAGCAAACTCGCCCAGCGGCTGCACCGGACTTTCGATGGTGCCGATGCATTTCCGGCGACTAAACCTTGATAGCGCCAAACGTATTCGCCATCGCTAATCGGCGCGGGCCGTACGGCACCGGAATCCACTTTCGTTCCGGCTTGAGGAGGTGCCGTTGCTCGGCCGGTTGCTAATGCATAGCTCTGCTCGTTTTGAGGGCGACCCGCGTTGTGCGCGCTCGGTGCAGCTTGGCTTGGCCAGTACCGCTTTTCCGAGAATTCCGTCCCAGCTTGAGCCGCTGCTGACATCGCGACAGCCGACAGCAAGAGCCAAGGCGTGAGAAGGCGTTTCGTTGACATTGTGCGGCTCCATCATCTCTAGCAGTTTGCTGAAGAACCCCTCGCCACGGAGTGGGCTTGATGATTCACTTTATCATCTCGAATCGGCGGAGACGATCATGCGCGGCAGGTTTATGGATCAGGGCGGCCTGTTTTCGTACATCGCTCCGGATAAGCGTGTGCCAGCGAACCATCCGCTGCGGAAGGTGCGGGAACTTGTCCGGGATGTTTTGAGTGATTTGAACCGCAGTCTTGGGAGGCTCTACGCCAGCGAGGGACGTCCTTCGATCCCTCCGGAGCAATTGCTGAGCGCCTTGCTGCTGCAGGGCGTTCTACGGCATCCGCTCGGAACGCCAGTTGATGGAGCAACTGAACTACAATCTTTTGTATCGCTGGTTCGTGGGACTGTCGCCGGACGATCCGGTCTGGGACCCGACCACCTTCACCAAGAACCGGGAGCGGCTGCAGAACGGCGATGTGTTCACGAAGTTCATGACCAGGCTTCTGAACCATTCCCAGGTCAAATCACTATTGTCGGACGAGCATTTTTCGGTGGACGGAACGCTGATCGAAGCCTGGGCTTCGCAGAAGAGTTTTCGTCCCAGGGACGGCAGCGGCGACGATGATGAAGGCCTGAACGCTGGAAGTGACGAGTAGATGCCGCGATATCGCATCGGCCATGCGGCTGAATTCCGGGCAACCGGCCTCGGAACGGCGGGAAGGGGTGAAACCCTGACTGACGCTGATCAGAGGAGTCGAAGCTGGCGCGACGATTGTTGACATCCAAACTACGGCGGCAACAGAACAACTCTTGCCGCTTAATCCAGCGAACCGCCGTATACGGACCCGTAGGTAGTGTGGGAGTTGCGCCTTGCAAGCGCGTTGAAGTCTGCCGTCTGAGATGACGGCCGCGGCAAAGCCTAGCGAGCAGCCGCGA
>DAIMKE010000624.1:2813-4547 GCA_036721875.1 Bradyrhizobium sp.
CGTGGCGTCCGGTAACGGCCGTTGCGAAGCGTAGACAGGGAGGTTGAGGCCGGAATGAAGTGGACGGAAAAATAGCCCCGAAATCGAACGTGATCGGAGTAGCCGACCCTGTCTCTCAAAGGGAAAGGCGGAACCGCAGGCCGCGACAACGCGAGCGGTCAGAGGTGCTCCCGGGGTTCGTACCGCCAGCATGCAATCAAAGGAAGCAGCGTGAACAAGGGAGATCCATCAACGTGCCCGCGATCACGCTCCAGTCAATCTTGATGATCTCCTGAGCGAACTGCTTTGCGTCGATTGCACTTTTGAATTTGCGAGTCACGCGGAGGCGCCTGCGCCTTTGATCAGGCGTCACGCGATATGAAACATACCAGATATCCGGTTTTGTCATCTAGTGGATCGAATCTAACAGTTGGTGCCCTCGTCTGACGGCGGCGACGATTTTGTCTGGATCTGCGGTCCAAGTGAAGGGCCTGGGATCATTGTTGGTCTGGTCGAGGAAACGGTTGATGGCAGCCCTGAGTTCACGGACCGAACGGAAGACGCCGCGTTTGAGGCGCCGTTTGGAAAGTTTGGCGAAGAAGCCTTCGACGGCATTGAGCCACGATGACGAGGTGGGCGTGAAATGGAAGGTGAACCGCGGATGGCGATCGAGCCATTTGCGGACCTTCGGGTGTTTGTGGGTCGCATAGTTGTCGAGGATGACATGGACAGCCTTTTTTTGGCTGGGACTTGCGCCTCGATCTGGTTGAGAAAGCGGATGAACTCCTGATGCCGGTGCTTCTGCATGCAGCGTCCGATGACCTTGCCTTCGAGCACGTCGAAGGCGGCAAACAGGGTGGTGGTGCCGTTGCGCTTGTAGTCGTGTGTCATGGTGGCGACGCGCCCCTTCTTGAGGGGCAGGCCTGGCTGGGTGCGGTCGAGCGCCTGGATCTGGCTCTTCTCGTCGACCGAGAGCACGATGGCATGCTCGGGCGGATTGACGTAAAGCCCCACCACGTCATGCAACTTCTCAACGAAGTTGGGGTCGTTCGAGAGCTTGAACTGCCGGACACGGTGCGGCTGCAGGCCGTGCGCTCGCCAGATACGCTGAACCGAACTGGCGCTGATGCCGGCCTCCTTCGCCATCATGGTGGCAGTCCAGTGCGTGGCCTCTCCTGGCGGATCGGTCTGCGTGAGTGCCACCACGCGTGCTGCAACGTTCGCTCCGAGCGGCGGAATGCGCGAGGGGCGTGTCTTGTCGCGCAGCAGACCCTCGAAGCCCTCTTGCATGAAGCGTTCCTGCCAGCGCCAGACGCAGGTCTTGGACTTGCCGGTCTGATGCATGATCTCATTGGTGCCGAGCCCGTCTGCGCTCAACAAGACAATCTCAGCCCGCCACACCTGCTTCTGCGGCACGTTGCGATCCCGCACGAGCGCCTCCAAACGGAAGCGGTCGGACGGAGTAACGATGATGGAAATACCAGTTCGCATGCGCCAGATTCGCATGCAATCGGCGCCTCGGGAATCCCCAACGGGATTCAAATGTCAGATTTGATCCACTAGCACTGGTCGTGCTTCATAACGCGTCGGCAGGCGCAGTATGACCCGGTTCACTTAATCGCATACCTCAACTCGGCGAACGAACACGCGGCCATTTCGTCCCACGACCCGTCGGCGCACGAGATAACAGTCGCCATCGCCACTATAGGCGTAACCGCCATAATACGGGTAGCCGTACCCGGCATAGCCATAACC
>DAIMKE010000625.1:0-4544 GCA_036721875.1 Bradyrhizobium sp.
TTGAGTCTTCGGGAACGGGCGCCGACAGCGTCCCTTTCGTTCCAGGTGCGGACAGGGCCAAGGCATCGTAACCGGTGCCGGGACAATGGGGAGCAGAGCCATGAGCGTAGTTCCGATCGAGGGCGGCGACGCGCAGCCCCATGCGAAATATGAGCGTTTGATGGCCTTGGCCAAACAGGCGCCGGCGGCCGTGACGATCGTGGTGCATCCCTGCGACGAGGCATCGTTGCGGGGCGTCTGCGAAGCCGCTGCTACCGGCATCATCAGGCCGGTCCTTGTGGGACCGGCGCGCAAGATCAAGGCGGTTGCGGCACAATACAATTTCGATATCTCGAAATTCGAGATCGTCGAAGCCGCTCATAGTGAAGCGGCTGCAGCCATGGCGGTGGAACTGATTCACGAAGCCAAGGGCGAGCTGTTGATGAAGGGCAGCCTTCATACCGACGAACTCATGCGCAGTATTACCGCGAAATCGACGGGCTTGCGGACCGACCGGCGCATCAGCCATGTGTTCGTGATCGATGTGCCTGGATACGCCCAGACCTTGTTCATCACGGATGCGGCGATCAATATTTTCCCCGACCTCGATTGCAAGCGAGATATCGTGCAAAATGCGATTGATCTTTGGGTGGGGATCGGACTCGGCACACCGCGGGTAGCGGTTTTGTCAGCCGTCGAAACGGTAACGTCCAAAATTCCCTCGACCATTGAAGCCGCCGCGCTGTGCAAGATGGCAGAGCGCGGCCAGATCACCGGTGGCCTGCTCGACGGACCGCTCGCGTTCGACAACGCCATCGACCCGGAGGCAGCCAGAATTA
This sequence comes from Bradyrhizobium sp., assembly GCA_036721875.1. Classification (GTDB taxonomy): domain Bacteria; phylum Pseudomonadota; class Alphaproteobacteria; order Rhizobiales; family Xanthobacteraceae; genus Bradyrhizobium. The sequence continues at coordinate 819 of DAIMKE010000625.1, forward strand.
AAGGTATCAAGTCCGCCGTCGCCGGCCACGCGCAGATCCTGGTGGTGCCCGATCTCGAGGCGGGTAACATGCTGGCGAAAAATCTCACCTTCATGGCCAAGGCCGACTCCGCCGGCATCGTGCTCGGCGCACGCGTTCCGATTATCCTCACCTCGCGTGCCGATTCGCTGCGCGGCCGCATGGCGTCCTGCGCGGTCGCAGTGCTGTACGCCGATGCCCGCCGCCGTTCTTCCAGCGTTGCGGCCGCGTAAGTGTCATGGATACGATTCTCGTCGTCAATGCCGGCTCGTCGAGCGTCAAATTCCAGGTCTTCGGGATCGGGCAAGACAGCAGCCTGAAGCGCCAAGTCAAGGGCCAGGTGGATGGGATCGGAAGCCGCCCGCGATTGCGCGTCTCCGGTATTGACAGTGGCGTGCTGGTCGACCGCAGCTACAAACATGAAACGGTCCCCGACGTCGCCGCGGCGATGGCGACGGCGGGCGGATGGCTGAGGGACGATCTGCGGATCAATCCGGTTGCCATCGGACATCGCGTCGTGCATGGCGGCCCGGATTACGATCGGTCAGTTCGGGTTGATCAGGACGTATTGGCGAAGCTAGAGCGATACGTCTCGCTGGCGCCGCTGCATCAACCCTACAACCTGGCCCCGATCCGATCCGTGCTGTCACGATTTCCGGATATTACCCAGGTCGCGTGCTTTGACACCGCCTTTCATCGGAGCCACGGCGATTTGGCCGACCGCTACGCGATTCCGGAATCCCTCTATGCCGAAGGCGTCCGGCGCTACCCCTGCCGCAGGTCGCGCCGGATATTGCGTCAAAACGGGTGATCGTCGCTCATCTCGGAAGTGGCGCCTCGATGTGTGCGTTAAGTAATAGCCGCAGCATCGAAAGCAGCATGGGATTCACCGCACTCGACGGGCTTCCGATGGGAACGCGGCCCGGCCAGATCGATCCCGGTGTGGTGCTCTATCTGATTTCCGAGAAAGGCATGGCGCCGACCGACGTCCAGAATTTTCTCTATCGAGAGTGCGGTCTCAAGGGCCTCTCGGGCGTCAGCAACGACATGCGCGAGCTTCTGACCAGCGGCGACCCGCACGCAGCCTTTGCGATCGACTACTTGGTCTACCGCGCCACCCTATTTGCGGGAATGCTTGCGGCGGCGTTACAGGGGGTCGATGCATTGGTATTCACCGCCGGGGTCGGCGAGAATTCCGCGGCCGTTCGCGCGGCAATCGCTGGAAAGCTGTCCTGGCTCGGGGTTTTGATCGATGCGGACGCCAATGCGAAGCACGCGAGCCTGATTTCGTTGCCGGATAGCCAGGTGGCTGTCTATGTGCTGCCGACAGACGAAGAACTGATGATTGCCCGGCACACCTGGTCACTGCTGGCGAAGAATTCAAAGAGACCCGAGATGGAATCATGACAATACCTGTGTAACCGGAAACCGTGGTGGCTCTCAAGGCCGCAAGCGGTTGATTGTCGGGATCGCCAACGATCAATCGATCGCCTGGGGCAGCGCCAGGGCGTTTCGGGCCTTCGGCGCCGATCTGGCAGTGACCTATCCGAACGAGCAGGCCAAAAGACACGGCGTGTGATTGGTTCGCGGATCAGGACGTATGGCACCATGGAGCAAGCAACGGCAACGATGAACATCTGAGCTATGTAAAACGCTCGCAAAAATAAGATCTGGTACGCGGTGTCGAGTATCGTCGCTACGATGAAGATCTTGCCGATGTCGTTTACCACAGAATGGAAAAGCCGTCGCCGATTGCCTGGATTGGTGAGAATGGCCCACAAGAACGCCGGCTGCCCCTCACGCGCGTCCCTCAGGCCGGCTCGGACCGTGAGTATTGCTACTACAGTCGGCATCACTAGCAATCTGAAGTGCAATGGCCCGCTCGCCCGTCCAATCAGTTGCTCGGCACCGCGACAAAGCATGTCCACGATAGCTTCCACGGCTCAATTCACTGGACGGACAGCATGGCGCGCGAGAGCGTGCCGCCCGAGATGGCTCTTGCCTTGAAACCATTCTGCAACAGAACGCGTGTAGCATAATACGCCCGTTGGGCGGAACGGCAGATGACGAGGATCTCGCGGTCACGGGGCAGCTCGCCGAGCCGCGAACGGACCTGACCCATTGGGATGTTGATTGCACCCGGCACGCGCTCAACGACTAGTTCCACCGGCTCCCGCACATCGAGCAGGAACGCATCCTTGGCGTCTTCCCAATGAGCGAGGGGCATGTCGCCATGAAGGACGTCGGCAGCTACCATTCCCGCGAAGTTTATTGGGTCCTTCGCACTACCAAATTGAGGCGCGTAGCAAAGCTCTGCTTCTTCAAGGTCGTAAATCGTCGCACCCATTTGTATAGCGACAGCCAGCGCGCTGATCCGCTTGTCCACCGCGGGGCCGTCCTCGCCGAGCGCCTGCGCCCCGAGAAGACACCCGTCGGATTTGCGGAAGAGGACCTTCAAGCCCAGCATCTTGGCGCCCGGGTAGTAACCGGCGTGCGAGTTCGGAAACAGGTAGATTTTCTCGAAATTCTTCTCACCGGATTTTTTGAGCGCCTTCTCACTGGCACCGGTCCATGCGGTTGCACCCCCGAAAAGGCCAATAATGGAGGTACCCTGAGTGCCGCGGTAGCGGGACTCGCGTCCGGCGATCACATCGGCGGCGATCCGGCCCTGCCGGTTTGCTGGCCCGGCCAATGCCACAAGGCTCCATTGGCCCGTGACGAAATCCTTGACCTCGATCGCGTCGCCGACTGCAAAGATATCTGGGTTGGTCGTGCGCATTTGCTCATCAACGCGGATGCCCCCACGATCGCCGATCTGCAGGTCAGCGGTCTTTGCCAGCGCCGTATCCGGTCGCACGCCAAGCGCGAGGATCACGATGTCGGCCGGATATGTTTTTCCGGACTTCGTACGCACCTCTAACACGCCACCGTCGAGCTGCCTGAATTCAGCGACACCGTCACCGAGTGCCAGCTTGACACCATGGCGTTTCAGATGTTCCTCAACGAGGCGGGCCAACTCTCGATCGAGCGGGGCCAGCACCTGATCAAGCATTTCGACGAGCGTCACTTCGAATCCGAGATGTGCCAGGTTCTCAGTCATTTCCAAGCCGATAAAGCCGCCGCCGATGACCACCGCGCGCCTCGCCGGCTTGACGAACTGCATCCCGGAGTAGTTGTACATACCCGCCAGGAAAGTCGTACCTCTTTCGATCCACTCCCGTATCGTCCGCGTGTCCGGCACAGTTCTCACCTGGAATATCCCGGGCAGTTCGATCCCGGGCAAAGCCGGACGGACTGATGGGGCTCCCGGTGACAGCACCAGCTTGTCGTAGGACTCGGTGGTGACCTCTCCGGTGGCAACATTGCGCAAGTCGACAGTCTTGTTCTTCGGCGATATTGAGATTGCCTCACAGTTTGTCCGAGCATCGATCGCGAACTGCGCGCGGAACAACTGCTCGTTCGCGACCATCAGGCTCGATTCTTTCGGAATAATGCCCGAGACATGGTAAGGGAGCCCGCAGTTGGCGTACGAAACGTACGGCCCGCGCTCGACCATGATGATTTCCGCTTTTTCATCCAGCCTGCGCAGGCGCGCCGCGCAAGATGCACCGCCTGCCACTCCGCCAACGATGATGACTTTCATAGCTTGTCCCCGGATTATCGACGTGTGTCCGATTGAAGTTTTGATGGTTTCAAACACTGCTGCAC
>DAIMKE010000626.1:0-4540 GCA_036721875.1 Bradyrhizobium sp.
CATCACGATGTGGTTCCAGATGAAGCTGAACCCGACGCCGCCGGATCCGACCCAGAAGATGATCTTCGACTGGATGCCGCTGATCTTCACCTTCATGCTGGCGGGCTTCCCGGCGGGTCTGGTGATCTACTGGGCCTGGAACAACCTGCTCTCGGTGCTGCAGCAGAGCTACATCATGCACAAGAACGGCGTGAAGGTGGAACTGTTCGACAACATCAAGGCGACGTTCGTCAAGAAAGCCGCCGAGAAGACGTGACCAACACTCTCCTCGTCATTGCGAGGAGCGAAGCGACGAAGCAATCCACCTATCCCGGGGCCGAGAGGTGGATTGCTCGCTCCGCTCGCAATGACGGACGGAACATCCTTCACATGACCACCGACATCGATGCGGAGCTGATCGAAGAGGGACGAAAACTCTTCGCCGGCGACTGGCAGTTCGTCTGGGCTTCGCCCTCGATCGAGACGCTGCCGCCGATGGCCGGCGTGGAGGTGGCGTTCGCCGGCCGCTCCAATGTTGGCAAGTCCAGCCTCATCAATGCCCTCACCGGCCGCAACGCGCTGGCGCGAACCTCTCATACGCCGGGCCGCACCCAGGAACTGATCTTCTTCGACGGCCCCGACAAGGCAGGCCTTCGGCTGGTCGACATGCCCGGCTACGGCTACGCCTCGGCGCCGAAGACCAAGGTTGCGTCGTGGACCAAACTGATTCACCAGTTCCTGCAGGGCCGCGCCACGCTGGCGCGGGTCTACGTGCTGATCGACGCCCGCCACGGCGTCAAGGAGGTCGATCAGGACGTGCTGAAGACATTGGATAAATCCGCCGTGAGTTATCAGGTGGTGCTGACCAAGGCGGATCAGGTGAAGAAAACCGAGTTGGACAAGATCATCACCGACACCACGGCCGCACTTGCCAGGCACCCGGCGGCGTTCCCGGAAGTATTGGTGACGTCCTCGCGCTCCGGCGCCGGCATGCCGGAATTGCGCGCCGCGATGGTGCGCCTGTTGCACGAGCGCGCCTGATGAATCGAGCCTGCCGTATCCTGATCGTGCTGGCCGCCGTCATGGGCGCCGACGGCGTCATGCTGGCAGCGGCCTCCGCCCATGGCGCGGATGCGACGCGGTTGGCGTCCGCCTCCTCGATGCTGCTGTTTCATGCCACTGCGGTACTCGGTGCCGTCGCGCTGGCAGAGCGCGGCATGATTCACGCGCGCATCGGGATCGTCGCCGGCTTCGGCTTCGTGATCGCGGCAGCCCTGTTCGCCGGCGACCTGACGCTGCGGCAATATTCCGGCCACGGGTTGTTTCCAATGGCGGCACCGACAGGCGGGGCGTTGCTGATCGCGAGCTGGCTGGCGCTGGCTGTGGCAGCTGCCTGGCCGCGGCAGGGGTGACGTCCAACTGACGCGCTGCGCTGCGTCCGGGTCAAGCGCCCCTGCAATCCCCCACTTTGCGCCCTGCCCGCCAATCAGATAGAACCCGCCCGGCATCCGGAATGGCGAGACCCGCTTCATGACAACGCAGAATATCAGCCCGCTCGATCAGGCCCGCATACTGTCCGAGGCGCTGCCGCATATGCAGCAGTATGACGAGGAAACCATCGTCATCAAATATGGCGGCCACGCCATGGGCGACGAGGAGACCGCCAAGGCCTTCGCCCGCGACATCGTGCTGCTGGAGCAAACCGCGATCAATCCCGTGGTGGTGCATGGCGGCGGGCCGCAGATCGCGACCATGCTGAAGCGGCTCGGCATCCAGTCGGAATTCGCCGCGGGCCTGCGCATCACCGACGCCGCCACCATCGAGATCGTCGAGATGGTGCTGGCCGGCTCGGTCAACAAGCAGCTGGTCGGCTACATCAACGAAGCCGGCGGCAAGGCGGTAGGTCTTTCCGGCAAGGACGGCAACATGGTGAAGGCGTCGAAGACGACGCGCACCATGGTCGATCCGGATTCCAACATCGAGAAGGCGATCGATCTCGGCTTCGTCGGCGATCCCGACAAGGTGGATCTGACGCTGCTGAACCAGTTGATCGGCTACGAGCTGATCCCGGTGCTGGCGCCGCTGGCGACCTCGCATGACGGCCAGACGCTGAACGTCAATGCCGACACCTTTGCCGGCGCGGTGGCGGGCGCGCTCAAGGCCAAGCGGCTGCTGCTCTTGACCGACGTCCCCGGCGTGCTCGACAAGTCGAAGAAGCTGATCCCGGAATTGTCGGTCAAGGATGCGCGCAAGCTGATCGCGGACGGCACGATTTCCGGCGGCATGATCCCGAAGGTCGAGACCTGCATCTACGCGCTGGAACAGGGCGTGCAGGGCGTCGTCATCATCGACGGCAAGATGCAGCACGCGGTGCTGCTCGAATTGTTCACCAACCAGGGCACCGGCACGCTGATCCACAAGTGAACCGCGCGATCTCCCCTGTTTCCGGCTTCGCGCGCGGCTTCCGCGCAAGAATGCGGCGGTTTGGGAGACGCACGGTCATTGCGCTACCGGCGGCAGTGATCTCGCTGTTCGTTTCCTCCCTGCCCGCGTTCGCCGACCTGAAACTCTGCAACCGCATGAGCTACGTGGTCGAGGCCGCGATCGGCATCGACGAAAAATCGGCGACCGCCACCCGCGGCTGGTTCCGGATCGATCCCGCCGCCTGCCGCGTGGTGCTGCAGGGCGCGCTGACCGCCGACCGCATCCTGCTGAATGCACGTGCGCTCGGCGTCTATGGCGCTTCGCCGATCCCGCAGAACGGCGGCGACACGCTGTGCATCGCGCCGGACAATTTCATCATTGCCGCCGCCCGCCAGTGCCGCGGCAACCAGACGCCGGCCCCGTTCACGCAGATCACGCCGACCAGGACCGACGACGGCCACCTCGTCGCCTATCTTGCCGAAGACTCCGAATACGACGACGAGCAGGCGCGGCTGGCCGGCATCCAGCGGCTATTGGTGATCGCGGGCTATGACGCCGCCCCGATCGACGGCGTCGACGGGCCGAAGACGCAGGCCGCATTGGCGGCGTTCCTGAAAAGCCGCGGGCTCACCGCCGACATCGTGCAGTCGCAAAATTTCTTCACCACCATGATCGACGCGGTGCAGAAACCTTCTTCCGCCGGGCTGACCTGGTGCAACGACACGCCGCACCGGATCATGGCGGCAGTTGCCACCGACGACGGCAAGGCCGTGACCAGCCGCGGCTGGTACCGCATCGATCCCGGCAAATGCCTGCACCCCGATGTGACCGGGCAGCCGAAGCAGGTGTTCAGTTTCGCCGAAGCGGTCGACAACGAGAACCGTACCGTCAAGCTCAGGGACAAGCCGCTGAACTGGGGCGGCCCGAAACAGCTGTGCACGCGCGAGAGCAAGTTCGAGGTTTCCGAACAGGGCGATTGCGGCAGCCGCGGCCTTGCCCCGATAGGCTTTGCGCCGGTCGACATGTCGAGCGGCGGCAAGACCATTCGATTCGCGATGCCGTGATGGTTACGCATTCCCTCCACGAGCCCTACCCGGCATCACCCGCGAAGGCGAGGCATGACAGCGAGTAAATGATGACCACCTTCCCCCGCCCATTCAATCACATCGACACTTGGGTGTTCGATCTCGACAACACGCTGTATCCGCATCACGTCAATCTGTGGCAGCAGGTCGACGCGCGGATCGGCGAATTCATCGGCGCGTTTCTCAAGGTCTCGGCGGAAGAAGCCCGCGTGATCCAGAAGGACTATTACCGCCGCTACGGCACCAGCATGCGCGGCATGATGACCGAGCACGGCGTGCATGCCGACGATTACCTGGCCTATGTGCACCGGATCGATCACTCGCCGCTGGAGCCGAACCCGGCGATGGGCGCGGCAATCGCAAGACTTCCCGGCCGCAAGCTGATCCTGACCAACGGCTCGACCGACCATGCCGGCGCGGTGCTGGAACGGCTCGGCATATCCCATCACTTCGAAGCGGTGTTCGACATCATCGCCGCCGAACTGGAGCCGAAGCCGGCGCCGCAAACCTACGACAAGTTCCTGCGCGTCCACGGCGTCGATCCCTCGAAAGCGGCGATGTTCGAGGATCTCGCCCGTAACCTCGTGGTGCCGCATCAGCTCGGCATGACCACGGTGCTGGTGGTGCCCGACGGCGCCAGGGAAGTGGTACGCGAGGACTGGGAGCTGGAAGGCCGCGACGCGGCGTACGTCGATCACGTCACGGATGATTTGACCGGGTTTTTGCAGAAGGTGGGCAGCTAATCGGCGTCGTCCCGGCGAGTGAGAGGGCGGCTCATGGCAGGGACGACATCCCGCCTTGACTCTCCCCCGCCAAATCCCGAAAAAGTCCCCCGGCTTCGTCCCAAAATCCCGCCTCCGAGGAAATACCGATGTCCCTGTCCGCGCTCGAATCCACCGTCAATTCCGCGTTCGATGCCCGCGACGGCATCTCGACGGCGACCAAGGGCGAGGTTCGCGAGGCTGTCGATCATGCGCTCGAACTGCTCGACAAGGGCGAGGTCCGCGTCGCCGAGCGCGAGGCGAGCGGCAAGTGGAAGGTCAATCAGTGGC
>DAIMKE010000627.1:0-4538 GCA_036721875.1 Bradyrhizobium sp.
CCATGAATTCCTGCTCGCCACCACGGAAGAGAACCTCAAGCACGGCGAGGCGATGAAGGAAAATCCGCACATGGAGCATGCCGAGCCGAACGGCGTGCGGCTGGCGCCGGAGAAATCGGCCGAGATCGTGTGGAAATTCACCAAGGCCGGCACCTTCGAATATTCGTGCCTGATCCCCGGCCATCGCGAGGCCGGCATGATTGGTCAGGTTCTGGTTAAATGACGCGTTGGTGAAATGAGGCGTCTTTCGCGCTCCCTGTAGCAAAGACGTGGATGCCCGGCACAAGGCCGGGCATGACAAAGAGAGGACACCAGCCACCGGAAATTACCTGTTTGCGTACCCCCTGATCGGCCCTACAACCGGCTCCATTCGAAGTCCAAGAAAGCGAGCCGGTTGTGCAAAGAATCGAACATCAGGGTTTCCTGCTGCTGCTTGTCGCCGTCACGCTGGCGTTCGCCTGGATATTGCAGCCGTTCTATGGCGCCGTGCTCTGGGCGGTCGTGGTGGCGGTGATCTTTGCGCCGGTCTATCGAAAGCTGCTCGCAAGGATGGGCGACCGGCCAAGCCTTGCGGCCGCGATCACCGTGCTGATCATCATCGCGATCGTCATCCTGCCGCTGGTGATGATCGCGACGTCGCTGGCAAAGGAGACGACGGCGCTGGTCACGAAAATCCAGTCGGGCGAATACAGTTTAGGCAACTACCTGCAGCAGGTACTCGACGCATTGCCGGCCTGGGCCACCGGGCTGATCGAGCGTTTCAACCTGACGGATTTCTCGGCCTTGCGCGAGCAACTCAAGGAAGGGCTTCTGAAGGGAGGACAGATTCTCGCTCCCCAGGCGCTCACCATCGGAATGAACACGTTCGAGTTCGTGATCAGGTCCGGCATCATGCTCTATCTGCTGTTCTTCCTGCTGCGTGACGGCAGGGCGCTGGCCGAACGGATCAAGGAAGCCATTCCGCTCCACGCCCACCAGAAGGCAGCATTGTTCGCCAGGTTCGCCGACGTACTTCGCGCCACCGTCAAAGGCAGCATCCTCGTCGCCATGGCGCAAGGTGCGCTCGGTGGCATCGCGTTCTGGTTCCTCGGAATCCATGCCGCCCTGCTCTGGGGCGTGCTGATGGCGTTCCTGTCGCTGATCCCCGCGATCGGCGCCACGCTGGTCTGGCTTCCGGTGGCGATCTACTTCCTGGCGACCGGCGCCCTATGGCAGGGCATCGGACTGACCCTCTATGGCGTGCTCGTCATCGGGCTGGTGGACAATTTGCTTCGTCCAATGCTGGTCGGCAAGGAAACCAAGCTGCCGGATTACGTGGTGCTGATCTCCACGCTCGGCGGCATCGAAGTCTTCGGCCTGAACGGTTTTGTCATTGGCCCCTTGATTGCCGCGATGTTCATGGTGACCTGGGAAATATTTTCGTCGCGGCGCGCCGCGCAGGAAGGCGGCCAGCGCTAATACGTAGGATGGGCAGAGCCAACGGGTCGCGCGCATGCGCGCCCGATGACAGGCTCCGCGAAACCCATCATCGAGCGAACGGGTATGAGCGACTGATGGGTTTCGCTGCGCTCTACCCATCCTACATTTCTACGACTCTAAGTTTCGACATCGCTCTGACAAGCCGCTGAATCTCATCTGGCGAGGAACAGGTGGTCGGTGGACCGATCGAGCCGCTTGTCGGAACCTGCCGCCTCGTTGAGATGACCGACCAGTTCGCCGGAAAGCCGATAGATATTGATCCCCTTGAGGCGATAAATTTTTCGGCCCTTGAGGTCGAGGATATCCAACCCATTCACCACGCCAACGTGGGCGCCATTGCTGTTGAAAATGTTGCCGCTCATGACCGACCTCCAGCAGGCTACGCAATCAAGCTGCGCTTGTTGGACGACAATAGCGAGACAATTCGGACGTCGCGCCGGGCACTCCGGGGGGTGCATTTAGCTTGTAGGATGGGTAGAGCGCAGCGAAACCCATCAATACTTGCGCGAAGGCGGCGTGATGGGTTTCGCGGAGCCTGTCATCGGGCGCGCATGCGCGCGACCCGTTGGCTCTACCCATCCTGCGTTTCCTGCGTTCCCCTCCTCGCAGAAATACGATTACGACAATTGCAGGGCTGCGCATGTGTGTGAGCCATATGTGATGCGGTTGCGCGAAAACACGAGTCCAGAATTGGTACACTTCCTCGCGAAGAATGTCGTTGCGCCGCGCGATTTGTTTAGCGAAAATTAATCATGCTGGCTGGCGCGGCTGACGTTGTTGGAGAGTTCACACATGTACCGATCATCGCTCACGATGGCCTTCGTCGTGCTGTATTCCGCGGCCGCCGCGGCCAGCGACATCTACGTGGCGCCGGGCGCAGTCTACGCGCCATCCGCCGATGTCTATGTGCGTCCGGCGCCCGCCTATCGCCAACCGCCTTACGCAGAACCGGGTTACGGATATCGGCAACCGTCATATGGGCCGGCATATCGCGCGCCGGCAGCCGTCTATGGCGAGTACGGATCGCCCTACCCCGCGCAGCCGGTCTATGTCGAACGCGCGCCGGCGTATCGGGAGCCTCACTATGCTCCCGAGCGTCGCTACGCTCGCGAGCCCTACTACGCGCAAGATCGCTACTACGGCGAAGGCCGCGACTACGCGCTCGAATACGCACCGAGACCGCCGGCGTCCGTGCCCTACCGTTCGCGCGCGCGATGCGATGATGGGTACGGCAGGTGGGTCTCCTGCGATTAAGCCGCAACATTGTTCGGGTTCGTTGCATTGCGATGACCCGTATGATGGGTTTCGCGCAGCGATACCCATCTCCTTTGTGCGCACAGGGTTGATGGGTTTCGCTTCGCTCTGCCCATCTTTGTAATTGCTAGCGAAAGATAGTTGTCGGCACTCCGACGTTAGACCCGGCGCGGCCTCTAAAGAGGCTTAGCAGCCCCGGCAGCTTCGACGCGCCATCCTCGAATGGAAACTGATCATATCCCACAAATATGAATGCATCAGCTACATGTTGGAGGATAAAGCCTATCTTCTTCGCCCCTCTCAGCTTCTCCATGATTTCGTCTGTTACCTTGTACATCATATTGATGCGCCCAAAGTCGTTGAACCGACTGACCCTCAATTCGTGGAGAAGGATAAACTCGCCGTCTATGAGAAGGCGGTCAGATTCCATTTCTAGCATGTCGTCGGCATTTGCGCCGCCGTCAAAGATAATGTGCATCCACATGTCCCCGGATGACGGAAACACCAATAGAAACTTCTGCACTCCGTAAATCGTATCCCTCGCACCTCTCAGGTATAGGACCCCATCCATACTTTCTATAGACCATGCAGTCGGCTTGAAGCCATCATTGGTGACATTCAGGCGCATTAATGTTGGCGATGGGATTACGAAAATATCGTCAGTCGCCCATTCGGCAGCGATTGAGAAGAGTTCAACATCCACATCCATTGACCGAATGTACTCAACGACGGACGCAGAAACTGCCTGCGCTCCGTCAATATCCTTCGTGCCCGCATTCTCAATAGCAAACCGATGGACACCGTACTGGGATCGCTCACCTACAAACCGGAAGTCGCCGCCAAGAAATGCCAACGCCGCGGCGCTCATGCAATGACCATCCATCGCATGTTGAAAGCCGTCCTCAAACTTCCCTTGCCTCCCGACGCGAGCAATCATCCCGTGCTCGCGGATAACTCTCCCAAGGCTCATTCCTCCCACGAGACTTCCGCCACCAGAGTGAATGTATATTTCCGACCCATAAGGGATTTTGTTCTCTTGTAGAAAGTATCCGAGCTTTTGATCGTCAGTCAGATCAACACTACCTGACGCAAACACCTGCCAGCTAGTCCCCTTACGCAGCAGTGTCATTCGGTCCGGTGGAATGACCACAAAATCCATCACCACTCCCGTACTGACTGATCGCCACTTTCAGATTGCTTCACCGTGCTTCACGGCAAATAAGCCACATTCTAATCGAGTCGAGAGTTAAGCGAGACTGATTATCAAATGGCGCGGCTCAACTTGCCGACCGTGAGGTCGCGTATTGCGTCTTCGGCTAGTCCCAAGCTAACTCTCATCACTCCCGCAGAGTCATCCCGCCCCGAATTTCCATAGCTATTTCAAAGTGATTTGCCCAGTCCAGCCTTCCCCGTAAAAATAAACCCGTTCGCTCCACCCCCAAATCAGCCGTACAATCTGTGCGTTCCGGCCTGCCAAGAGGGGCGTATCGCGATCGTCACGGACGTTGGCTCGGAATGCGGTGGACGCGGCAGCGGCCGCTGCGCTGGCAGGATCGCAGGGCGGGCTTTGGCCCGTGAGCGATCGGCGGCGCGGCAGACGAACGACGCTGAAGCGTACGGCAAAACCGTGTGGTCCTGGCGCCCGTGGCTGGCGTCAAGTCGGCGGAGGCGTTGCGGGCCCGACCGGGCGCGCCAACGCCGTCAATTCGCCGATGACGGAGGCAAGAGGAATTCGTCTCCGAGGAGAGCTCGGCATAAGCCGTAAAACCACTGCGCAGGGAATGCCGGAATGCTCCGACTGTACC
>DAIMKE010000628.1:0-4531 GCA_036721875.1 Bradyrhizobium sp.
TTCAGAACGACATTCTGAAAGAGTTCATGGTGCGCAACACCTACATCTATCCGCCGACACCCTCGATGCGGATCATCTCCGACATCTTTGCGTACACCTCGCAAAAGATGCCGAAGTACAATTCCATCTCCATCTCCGGCTATCACATGCAGGAAGCCGGCGCGACGCAGGATCTAGAGCTCGCCTATACGCTCGCCGACGGCGTTGAGTATCTTCGCGCCGGGCTTGCGGCCGGGCTCGACGTCGACCGCTTCGCACCACGACTGTCCTTCTTCTGGGCCATCGGCATGAATTTTTTCATGGAGGTGGCAAAAATGCGCGCGGCGCGGCTGCTGTGGGCCAAGCTGCTGACGCAGTTCAACCCGAAGGATCCGCGTTCGCTGTCGCTGCGCACGCATTGCCAGACCTCCGGCTGGTCGCTGACCGCGCAGGACGTCTTCAACAACGTGATGCGCACCACCATCGAGGCGATGGCGGCCACTCAAGGCCACACCCAATCGCTGCACACCAACGCGCTCGACGAAGCCCTGGCGTTGCCGACGGATTTTTCGGCCCGGATCGCGCGCAACACGCAACTATTCCTGCAGCAGGAAAGCGGCACCAACCGCATCATCGATCCCTGGGGCGGCTCTTATTATGTCGAGCGGCTGACCCGCGATCTCGCGGCCAAGGCCTGGGGCCATATCCAGGAAGTCGAGGCGCTCGGCGGCATGGCGAAGGCGATCGAGGCCGGCGTGCCGAAACTGCGGATCGAGGAAGCCTCCGCCAAGACGCAGGCGCGGATCGATGCCGGACGGCAAGCCGTGATCGGCGTCAACAAGTACAAGCCGGTCAACGAGGCCGCGATCGACGTGCTGAAGGTGGAGAACTCCACCGTGCGGCGGCTGCAGATCGACAAGCTCAAACGTCTGCGCTCCGAGCGCGACCAGAAGGAAGTCGACGCGGCGCTCGCGGCGCTGACGCGCAGCGCCGGCGAAGGCAACGGCAACCTGCTGGCGCTGGCGATCGACGCCGCGCGAGCGAAAGCCACCGTCGGCGAAATTTCGGACGCGATGGAGAAGGTATTCGGGCGGCACCGCGCCGAAATTAAATCCATCACCGGCGTCTACAAGCGGGAGGCGTCCGCCATGTCCAACCGGGTTGAGAAGGTTCAGGAACTGATCGATGCGTTCGAGAATGCCGAGGGCCGGCGGCCCCGCATCCTGGTCGCCAAGATCGGCCAGGACGGCCACGACCGCGGCCAGAAGGTGATCGCATCGGCCTTTGCCGATGTCGGCTTCGACGTCGATATCGGACCGCTGTTCGCCACCGCCGACGAGGCGGCACGGCAGGCGGTTGAGAACGACGTGCATATCCTCGGCGTGTCGTCGCTGGCGGCAGCGCATCTTACCGCAGTGCCGGAGCTCAAGGCCGCGCTGAAGAAGCACGGCCGCGAAGACATCATGATCATCATCGGCGGCGTGGTGCCGCCGCAGGATTATGACGCGCTCTACGCAGCCGGCGCCGAAGCGATCTTCCCGCCCGGCACCGTGATCTCGGATGCCGCCGAGGAGCTGATCCACAAGCTCAACGCCCGGCTCGGCCACAGCGAGGCGGCGGAATAGCTGCACGCCCACTACGATTGTGCTAAGGTTTAGCCATGAGTGATGTCGTCGACATTCCGCTGGGCACGATCATCGCAAAGCTTCGCGAAATCGAACCCGCGATAAGGGCACAAGGCGTCGCGCGACTTGCCATTTTCGGCTCGCGCGCGCGGGGCGATGCGCGCCCTGACAGTGACCTTGATGTCCTGGTCGATACGATATCCCATAAGGAAGCGCCGCCGTTCGATCTTTTCAAGGTTCAACACCTGATCGAAGATGCAACCGGTATCCACGTCCAGATTTCGCTCCGGGAGCTGCTGAAACCACGTTTGGCTGACCGCATCGCCGACGACCTGGTTCAGGTGTTCTAGATGCCTCCCACCGTCGAAGACCGATTGCAGGACGTCCTGGAAGCCATTCGGGAAATCGAAGCGATGCTCGCCGGTATGAGCTTCGAGCAGTTCAACGCTGACAATATCCGGCGGATGGCCGCCGAGCGGTATCTCGAAATCACATGCGAAGCGGCGCGACGCCTTCCCGATGACGTCAAACAGCGAGCACCGGAAATCGACTGGCGCAGGATGAATGATTTCGCCAATTTGCTGCGTCACGCCTATCACAACACCCAGACTGAAATTGTTTGGGACATCATTCGGAATTATTTGCCGCCGTTGAATTATTTGCCGCCGTTGAAAGCATTTGCGGAAGTTCAGACCGACTCTCGCGAAAAATGATCCGCAGCCACCACTGAGAGAGCCGACAACGGTCCGGCGATGAAGGCGATGCGGCAAGGCGTCGTTGCCTCGCTGGAGGCCGAGAAAAAGAAGCGCGCTGCGAAAGGCACGGATGCTACTGGCGATCGAAGCCGTCGAGCCGAAGCTGCTCAAGATCGGGCCGGCCTCGCTGGCGCCGTCGATTCAACACGCGTTCGAGTGAATGCGTTCGGTCCGGAATCCACGACTGGAACAGCGTGTGCCCGCGCTCGGCATCCTGCGGCGCGGTATCAAGCCGAACCTTCCATCCGATGAACGTTCTAACTGCCTCGACGACCGGCAGTCGGTGCATCGTCCCCTCACAGCCGGTCGGCGCGGCGCATCCGAAACAAGCCCGGGGGAAACGGCATCGGCTCGATGCCGGCAAATGCCCCCGGGCGAAATCTCCTGAAAGCATCGACGCTCACGCCGCATCAAGGCCGATGCTTTGCCGCAAGTCTTCCAACTCCGCTTCCAAATCCAGAACGATATCGTGGAGCAAACGAGCCGCGAGTGGATCGGTAGTCTCCCGCTCCATCGCGCGATAGCGCGCTATCTGAATTCTGCGCTCCTTCCAATATTCGCTGTCAGTCATGATGCCTCCCCATGCTCTGACCCCCAAGCGCGGGCGCATTGATTGCCCGAATTGAGGATTTATTGCGGCGCGAAAGCGGGAACCGGCCGCCGATCGCCGCCCCCCGATCGCCACTATCGGAAATGCCGGGCGCCGCCCGGCATGACATTGCGCGTCGTCGCCAACGCCTTGCGACCACAACGCAAAGCCGCCTAGAATGCGAACATCACAAGAGCGCCCGGCTTCACGGGCGCCGCAGGGAGGATCACCGATGTCCAGAATTACGCGCCGCGCATTCGCGGCTTCATCCGCCGCCGCCGCAGCCGTCGCGGGTCTTGGATTGAAGCCAGCCTCGGCGCAGGCCTATCCGGCGCGGCCGGTCACCGTGATCGTGCCCTGGGGCGCCGGCGGCGGCACGGATGCGACCGCGCGCATCGTGGCGGCGCTGCTGGAGAAGGATCTCGGCCAGCCGTTCAACGTGGTGAACCGCACCGGCGGCTCCGGTGTCGTCGGCCATTCCGCGATCGCGACAGCACAGCCCGACGGCTACACCATCGGCATGCTGACCGTCGAAATCTCGATGATGCACTGGCAGGGGCTCACCGAACTGGCGCCCAAGAGCTACACACCGCTGGCGCTGATGAACGAGGATCCGCCGGGCATCCAGGTCAGTTCCGGATCGCCCTACAAGACCGTGAAGGAACTGGCCGACGCCATCAAGGCCGCGCCCGCCGGCAAGTTCAAGGCCTCGGGCACCGGCCAGGGCGGCATCTGGCATCTGGCGCTGGTCGGCTGGATGCAGGCGATGGGCTTGGCGCCGAACCATGTGGCCTGGGTACCCTCGAACGGCGCCGCCCCCGCCATGCAGGATCTCGCGGCCGGCGGCCTCGACCTGACCACCTGCTCCGTGCCGGAAGCGCGCGCGATCATCGAGGCCGGAAAGGCGCGCAGCCTCGCTGTGATGGCCAAGGCCCGCAACCCCGCCTTCCCCGATGTGCCGACGCTGAAGGAAGCCATGGGTATCGACTACTCGACCGGCGCGTGGCGCGGCATCGCCGGCCCCAAGGGCCTGCCGGCCGACGTCTCGGCGAAGCTCACCGCGTCGCTGAAGAAGGTCTACGACTCCAAGGAATTCAAGGATTTCATGAGCAACCGTGGCTTCGGAACCGTTTGGGGTGACGCGTCTGAATTTGCGACCTTCATGGACAAGGGCGACGCCCAGATGGGGGTTGCGATGAAGGCCGCCGGTCTCTCCAAGGCCTGATCCTGGTCGGCTGACATCGTCTGAACCTGCGGAGCCTGTTCATGCGTCTACCCGATCGCGTCACGGGATTGTTTCTCGTTGGCCTCGGCGCGGCAGCCGCCTATGGCGGCTGGCAACTGCCACCGGTGCCGGGCCAGCCGGTCGGCCCCAACGTCTTCCCGCTGGTGATCGGGACGGGACTCGCACTCTGCGGGCTCGCGATCGCGTTCGGGATCGGTCACTCCTTCGAAGAGGAAGAGGAACTGATCCCGGTCGAGGGCGAGCAGGCGAATAAACCGCCGCCCGGCAAGCTCTACGGCCTGCGCGTCCTGCTGCCGCCGGCGCTGCTGCTGTTCTATGTGGCGGTCGCCGAGCGGCT
>DAIMKE010000629.1:0-4530 GCA_036721875.1 Bradyrhizobium sp.
CGTGGCCACGATGAACGACGGGCCGCTTGGGTGGCTTGCCTCTTAGCGACGCGGGGGCAAATGGGAGAATGTCTTCGGGAGCGGTAGAAAAACGCCCCGGTTTCCCGGGGCGTTCGCATTCAGTCAATATCGGTCGAAGATGTGAGCTCTCGTTACGCGGCGACCGAAGCGTCGACCACCTGCGGGGACTTGGCGCCGGAGTTGATCGGAATGCTGCGGGGCTTCTTGGCTTCGGGGATCTCGCGGACGAGATCGACGTGGAGCAGGCCGTTCTCGAGCGAGGCGTCCTTTACCTGCACGAAATCGGCAAGCTGGAATGCGCGCTCGAAGGCACGCGCCGCGATGCCGCGGTAGAGCACTTCGGAATTGTCCTTGCCGTTCTCGTTGGCGGTTTTCTCGCCCTTGATCGTCAGCGTGTTTTCCTTCGCGACGATCGAAAGCTCGCCTTGCGAAAAGCCGGAGACCGCAACGCTGATGCGGTAGGCGTTCTCGCCGGTGCGCTCGATGTTGTAGGGGGGATAGCCGGGGCTGCCGTCCGCGGTGGCCTGGTCAAGCAGGTTGAAGAAGCGGTCGAAGCCGACGGTGGAACGATAGAACGGGGTGAGATCGTAGGTACGCATGGGTAGTCCTCCATTGAGCGACTGTTGCAAGTAACCCGCCCGCCATCGGGCCGGGCTTAGTCTGTGTGCAGCCAATTGCATCTCGGTTCCGAAACACTGGTAGCGGCCTGCACGGAAATGATATGGGAGGGGTGAAACGGCGTTCAAGAGGGCGAATCGGGCGCCTTTTTTAGCGCTCCCGCCTTGATTTCCAGCCCTTTTCACCTAGCCGGTTCTCCTTCATGACGCTCGTCTCCATCCCCGCCAACCCGGTTCCGGAGGACGTTGTCTCAGGGACCATCAAGACCCCTGATGGCGCCGAGTTGCGCTTTGCTCGCTGGGCTCCGCCAGCGGGGCGCAAGGGCACGGTCTGCGTCTTCACCGGGCGCAGTGAGATGATCGAAAAATATTTCGAGACGGTGCGCGACCTGCGCGAGCGCGGTTTTGCGGTCGCCATGATCGACTGGCGCGGCCAGGGGCATTCGTCGCGCCGCCTGCGCGATCCGCGCAAGGGCTATGTCCGCGACTTCTCCGATTTCGAAGTCGACGTCGAGACCTTCGTGCAGCAGGTGGTGCTGCCGGATTGCCCGCCGCCCTATTTCGCGCTGGCGCATTCGATGGGCGGGGCGGTGATGCTGCGGATCGCGCACGCCGGAAAACGCTGGTTCGACCGCATGGTGCTGTCGGCGCCGATGATCGATCTGCCGGGACGAACGACGTCATTTCCAGCGCGCGCGCTGCTGCGGATCATGCGTTTGACCGGGCAGGGCGGCCGCTACGTGCCCGGCGGCAGCGACGCGCTGACGGGCACGGAATCCTTCATCAACAACCCCTTCACCAGCGATCCCGTGCGCTACGCCCGCAACGCTGCGATCCTGGAGGAGGATCCGACGCTGGGCATCGGTTCGCCGACGGTGGCCTGGGCCGATACCGCTTTCAGGGCAATGCATACCTTTCGCGGCGCCAGTTACCCCTCCGAAATCCGCCAGCCAATCCTGATGCTCGGCGCCAGCAACGACACCATCGTCTCGACGGCGGCGATCGAGGAGTTCGCCTACCATCTGCGCGCCGGCTCGCACCTGGTGATCGCGGGCTCGAAGCACGAGATCCTGCAGGAACAGGATCGCTATCGCGGCCAGTTCTGGGCGGCGTTCGACGCCTTCGTGCCGGGCACGCCGCTGTTCAAATAGTTGCTTGCCGAGTTTGAGCCGGCAATCGGACAAGAACCGCGTCGGCAAACTTTTGGGATTGGAGAATGCCAACATGATTCGTGGAAGCTGCCTGTGCGGCGCGATCAGGTTTGAAGTCGATAAGGTGCGATCAATCACTCATTGCCATTGTGTCAATTGCCGCAAGCTTACCGGCGCAGCATTCGCGACATACGCCCACGCTGACGTGGACAAGTTCCGATTTTCGGCCGGCGAGGACATGACCGTGAGCTATGAATCCGCGCCCGGCAGTTTCCGCCATCGCTGCAAGGTGTGCGGCTGCCTGACGCCCGGCAAGGCAAGTTATCTGCCGACGGTCAGCATCCCCGCTGGCTTGTTCGACGACGATCCCGAAGTCCGGCCGCGCCTGCACGTATTTACCTCGTCGCGTGCGCCCTGGTGGACGATTCAGGACGACTTGCCCCGGCATGAAAAATGGGTTCCAGGCTACGAGCCGAAGCCATAGCGAATCGAAGCCATAGCGAATGCGGGGCCGGCCGCACCGTTCCTCGGCGGTTATTTCCGGCCTATGGCTTCGGCAGTCGTGCCGTGATCCGCGCCGGCAGGCGCTTTTCGACGAACAGGGTTCTGACTTCGGCGACGCTGAGGTAGCGCTCGCTGCCTTCGCCCTTGCCGAGGATCTTCAGCAGCACGGGCCACTCGCCCTTCATCAGGATGGGGTAGTACCAGCGCGCCGCATCGCCGTCGCGCCTGATATTGGCCTTCATGAAGGTGTCGATCTCTTCTGCCGTCAGCCCGCGCTCGACGCCGCCTGAAGGATCCTTGCGGTCCTTGCCGAAGCCGGCGAACCGGGCGATTTCATCCTCGTGCACCTTCGCATCGGCATCGAGGATGCGCGAGCCGCCGCCGTGCTTGTCGAGCGGACCGTCGCGCAACTCGTCGAGAACGGCGCCGGAGGCTGCGCTCTTCAACACACGCAGCGGCCCTAGACCGTTGGCGATGACGGCGACCAGCCAGGTTGCCAGCCGTACCTTCTTCTTGCCGAAGCCGGTTTGCCCGCTCGCGTCGCCGACGATTTCGGACAACTTCGGCAACGGCACGACGTGGCCGCCGACATAGCCATTGGCGACCAGCGCGCGCAAGAACGGGCAGGGATTATCGGCTGAAACGGGAATCTGCCCGGCAGGCTTGGCGCCCGGAGCGGAACCGATGCGGTCGTCAGGCATGGATCATCCTCAAGGCGGACAATATGAACAAAAAAACATCGGCTCCGATCGGGAGCGCGGCGCGAAACGCAATTCAGCTGCGACTACTTCAGCGTGTAGGGAAGTTTTGGCGGGATTCGATACGGTGTCAACCGACAGCCTCACTCGCTCTTCAGGAATCTGCGGCGAGCTTTGGCGAGGACTCGACCAGCGTCAACCGGCCGAAGGGAACGCCGGCCTTTACGAGGCCGTCGCGGAAATGGGCGATGTCGGCCTTCGACTTCCAGTGAAAATTCCTCAAGTAGCGATCGACGGTCAGGCCCGGGTAGTTGCTCAGCACGACCTTGGCCGCATCTGCCGCCTCGTCGGTCCGTCCCAATTGGGCGAGCGCCGCCGTCCGGATCGTGAGCGCCTGCAGATGATTGGGATTGGCGTACAGCGCCTCGCGCGCCCACGACAGCGAAGCGTCGTATTGGCCGAGCAGGTAATGGCTGAAGGCGTTCACGGCGGCCCACTGGTAGCGCGGATCGCTGTTGCCGCGCTGCGCCGCCATCGTGAACAGTTCGATGGCTTGCCGGTGCTCGCCGGCCATCAGATGACAAAAACCAAGCACGCCACGGGCGCCCATGTCGTACGGATTGAGCGTAACCGCGCGCTTCGCGGCATCCATCGCCGCTTCGTGATGTCCCTCGATCGCGTGCAGATAGGACAGAATCTGGAACGCAAAGGATGAGCGGGGATCGAGTCGGACGCTGCTTTCCGCGAGACTCATTGCAGAGTCCCACAATTCGCGCGTGCTCTTGATCCACCCGAACTGGATGCCTTGAATCTGGATGGTGGCGAGATAGGCGCGGGCGATCGACAGCGTCGGATCGAGCGCGATGGCTTCCTTGAACAGGCTGATCGAGGTTTCGAAATCAGCCTTGGTCTGCAGATAGTAGTAGGACAGACCTTTAAGGAAACGATCCCATGCGGTGAGGTCGTTCGACGATGTGCGGGGCGGGGCAGAGGCTTCCGCGCGATAGATCTCCGCAGCGATCGCCGCCGACAGGCTGGTGGTGAGTTCGTCCTGCATCGCGAACAGGTCGCCCATATCGCGGTCGAACCGGCCCGTCCACAATTGCTCGCCGGTCTCGGGCGCAATCAACTCCGCCGTGACGCGAATCTTGGCCGCGGCGCGCCGGACCGAGCCCTGTATCAGGTAGGTCGCATCGATCTCGCGCGCGATCAGGCGCGTGCTCACGTTCTTGCCCTTGAACGAGAACGTCGAGTTGCGGCTCAGCACCCGATAAAACGATTGCAGCGACAGCGCGTGGATCAGATCCTCGGTCAGCCCGTCGGAAAAATACTCGTCGGCGCTTTCGCTCAGATTCGCAAACGGCAGCACGCCCACGATCGCCGTCCGATATTGAGCTGGAAGGTTGGTGGCCGATATTTCTTGCGCGGCCCTTGGCGCCGGAACGCCGGCGTCCGTACCGGCCGGTTGCCAGGTCCAGACCTGGATCGGTTCGTCGATGTTCTTGAACCGGTGGGGGCCGGCCTCGGCCAGTGCGACGG
>DAIMKE010000630.1:0-4513 GCA_036721875.1 Bradyrhizobium sp.
CCTCGGCGACGCGACACGCGTCGTCGACCGATGGAATAGATGCTGGGAGTTCTGGGGAGCCCATCCGCGGGCGGCTGACCGTCATCGATGACGACCGATAGCCGCATTACTTCAAAGTTCATGCCAATTTGGCGCAGGCAATTCCGCGAGCAATATCAATCGGTTTTTCCGCACAGCTAAAGCGCCCCAGGCGGGCGGCGCACAAAAAAGCACCAGCCTGCGCGTTTGAGTGGCGCAGGCCTCAAATGGCGTGATGTGAGGCGGGATCAGACCGCAGTATAAATAACGAGCTTCAGCGCCGGATCGTCATTGGCCTGGAAGCTCGCATATTCCAGCCGGAGCTTGCCCTTCTTCGGATGGCTGAGGGATTTACGGCCAGCGGCCATGGCGCCGACATCGTGCGCCTCCCACCAGCCGGCGAATTCGGGGCATCCCTCCCGCAACCTTGCCAGCAGATCGCGAAAGGCCGGATCGCCCGCCCACAGATCGTGCGTCGCGCGGAATTGCGCCACCATGCGCCGGGCCTCTTCCGCCCATGACTCGCCGAACAGCCGCCGCGTGGCGCGGTTGGTCAGCACCGAGAGCAGGCTGTTGCGATCGGCCTCGGCGAGCCGGCTGAACGCAAAGATTTCATCGGCGGCCGCATTCCAGGCGAGAATGTCCCAGCGCCGACCTGTGACATAGGCCGGCAGGTTGATTTGTTCGACCGTCCGTTGGATCGCTGGCGGAACGGTTTCGCGGACGAAGATGCGGCGGTCGGTGGTTTGCGTCAGTTCCTGCAGATGCCGATGCTCGGCTTTGGAAAGCCGCAAGGCGCGCGCCAACGCGTCGATCGTGCCGGCGGAAGGACTGACGGACCGCCCCTGCTCGAGCCGGATGTACCAGTCGACGCCGATCCCGGCGAGGCCGGCCACCTCCTCCCGCCGAAGCCCGGGCGTACGCCGCCGTAAGCCATCCGGCAGGCCGACCGAATTCGGCGTCAGCTTCTCGCGCCGCGATCTCAGAAAGTCGCCGAGTTCGCTTTGCCTTGGATTCGCACCCGGATCCGCCATGCCGCACCTCGCCCAGAGAGGGTCCGATAATCCTAGGATAATACCAGGTCTTGTTGGCGGGATTTAGCCTGCGAGAATGGATGCGTCCACTGCCAGAATGAGGATGCCCGATGAAGGCTGCCGTCCTGAATGCGTTTGCTTCACCGCTTGCGATCGAAAACGTCGCCGCCCCCGTGCTCGGCACCGGCGAGGTCATCGTCGACGTCGCGGCCAGCCGCGTCCTCGCCTACACAGGCGAAGTCCTCAGCGGCGAACGGAAGTACCTGCTGGAACTGCCTGTCGTGTTCGGTCCCGGCGCGATCGGACGCATCCGCGCCACCGGCCCCGATGCGACGCGGCTTAGCGTCGGCGACTGGGTCTATTGCGATCCGACCGTGCGCTCGCGCGACAATGCGCGCTCGCCCGACATTGCGCTGCAGGGTCTGACCGCCGGCAGCGAAGCCGCCCTGCCCCTGCAGCGCTACTTCCATAACGGCGCATGGGCCGAACAGATGCGGCTGCCGACGGAAAACGCCACTCAGATCGGCGCGATCGACGCCAAAGACGCGGGGCGGTGGTGCGCGATGGGTACGCTGCTGGTGCCCTATGGCGGGTTCCTCGCCGCAGGGCTGCAGGCTGGCGAGACCGTCCTCGTCAATGGCGCGACCGGCGGCTTCGGCAGCGCGGCCGTCGCGGTCGCGTTGGGGATGGGCGCGGAATGCGTCATCGCCACCGGTCGGAACGAGAAGGCGCTTGCCGAACTGAGCGAGCGGTTCGGCAAGCGCGTCCAAACCGTGCGAATGCACGGCAACGAAGCCGGTGACCGGGACAGTATCCTGCAGGCTGCACCCTGCCCGATCGACTGCGTCCTCGACATCCTGCCGCCTGCGGCCAGCGCGATGCAGGTGCGGACCGCGATCATGGCGGTGCGGCCGTACGGGCGCGTGGTGCTGATGGGCGGCGTCGGCATGCTCGGCGGCGCCGGGCTCGACCTGCCTTACCCCTGGATGATGCGAAACTGCATCACCCTTCGCGGCCAATGGATGTATCCGCCGCACGCAGCCGCGCTGATGGCCGGCCTGATCCGCTCAGGGCTCGTCGACCTCGACCATTTCGCGGTCACCGCGTTCGATCTCGACCATGCCAACGAGGCGGTCGCACACGCCGCCGCCCACAGCGGCCCATTCAGGATGACCGTCGTTCAGCCGCGGTAGGTAGAAAGTTCGGTAGAGCGCTCACGCGCTGATGATGTCGCCGAAGATATCGTGGACTTCCAGCGGCTTGTCGACCTGGGTGAACCATTCCGCACGGTTGGCCGCACGGCGGCGGCCACGCTCGTCGAGCGGCAGCTTGAGCTGGCGCAGCAGGCTCGTCACCTCCTCGCGTGCCGTCACGTGGCCCATGCTGGGTCGCGTGCCCAGCGTTGCCTCGTCGATATCGTCGAGTGCGGTCAGCCCGCGCGGGAAGAATTCACGGTAGACCACCCGCTCGGCAAACCCGTCGATCGACCGGAAGCCGAGCCGCAGCGAGAGCTCCTTCAGACCCTCGGCGACGAGTTGCTTGTTGCGCGAGCCGATCATCGACAGGCGGTTGCGCACCACGATCCAGTCGGTGGTGGCGCCGTCGACTTGCCGCCGCTTGCGCCGGACGTCGCGCACCATCTCCGCGTAATGGCTCTCGCCGGTCACGGAATAGGTAGCGGGATCAACGGTGCCGAGCACGTCGACGTCGAGGAAGCTGTCGTTGATCGGGGTCACCAGCGTATCGGCCATCGAATGCGCCAGCCGCATCAGGTAGGAGTCGGAACCGGGCGTGTCGATGACGATGAAATCGTAGGCGCGCTCGACCGCGCTCACCGCCTCCATGAATTGCTGGAACTCGGAGCTTTCATTGTCGGCGATCTGCATCGTCTCGCCAAGCTTGATGCAGTAGTGCACCGGAATTTCGAGATCGAGACCGGTCCGGCGCGCCCATGCGTTGCGGTTGCCGATGTAGCGGGTGAAACTTTGCTGGCGGCAGTCGAGATCGATGGTCGCAACGCGCTGTCCGGCCTTCATCAGGGCGACGGCGATATGCAGGGCGGTAGTGGATTTTCCTGACCCGCCCTTTTCGTTGCCCAGCACCACGACGTGCGCTGAACCGGACTGCCCCTGACTCGCTTGAACCAACATGACTCGTTCCCCGCAGTCATCTTCAAATCAACGCGCCGCTTCGGTCAAGTGAAATGCGCGACGACGTGCGCAAATCGCGCGACGTGTGTCTTCATGATGAATCCGCTGTCGGTGCATCGAGCACTTCGACAGTCCGGCGACGACTCGAACCAGCCAAGCACGCGCTCGAGTTAGCGCTGAGCTGCCGCAGGTTTGTCATTGCTGAGTTATCTTGGCGGCAGCGCTCTCGCCTTATAAGGTCGGCACGCCTACCGAGGGATTTTCAGCAAGCCCCCCACCCCATCCGAAACTGCAAGAGATCGAATCCAGATGTCGCGAAGTCCCGTGGTCGTCCGTACCGTTCCAGCCTTGCGCCGCGCCATCGAGGCGTTGCGCGCCCGAAAGGCCACCACTGCGCTGGTGCCGACCATGGGAGCGCTTCACGACGGGCACGTGTCGCTGGTGCGGCTCGCCAGGCCGCGGGCGCAAAAAGTCATCGTTTCAATCTTCGTCAACCCGACGCAATTCGCGCCGACCGAGGATTTCGGTTCCTATCCGCGCACCTGGAAATCCGACGTCGCCAAACTCGCCGCCGAGAAGGTCGACCTGATCTGGAATCCGGACGTCAAGGCGATGTACCCGGACGGCTTCGCCACCCGGATCCTGCCCGAGGGTCCGGCCATCGCCGGTCTCGAGGACCGTTTCCGGCCGCACTTCTTCGGCGGCGTCGCCACCGTGGTCGGCAAGCTGTTTACCCAGTGCCGGCCGGACTTTGCGATCTTCGGCGAGAAGGATTTTCAGCAGTTGCGGGTCGTGGCGCAGATGGCGCGGGATCTCGACCTCGGCGTCAGGGTGATCGGCTCGCGCACGGTGCGCGAACGCGACGGGCTCGCGATGTCCTCGCGCAACGTCTACCTGTCGGCGGAGGAACGGCAGACGGCGACGACGCTGTACCGCGCCATGAAGGAAAGCGCCAAACGGCTCAAGGCCGGCGACAAGCTGGAGACCGCCATGGCGGCCGGTCGCGAGATGATCGACCGTGCCGGCTTCGTGCTGGATTATTTCGAGGCCCGGCATGCCGAGACGCTGGCGCCGGTTGCGTCGGTCAAGGACGGCCCGGTGCGGATCCTGGTCGCGGCCAAGCTCGGCAAGACGCGCCTGATCGACAACATCGGGGTATAGAGCGTTTTCCAGCGAAGTGGAAACCGGTTCGCGTGAAGAAAGCGCGTCAAAACAAGAATCTAGAGCCCCGTTCCGATTCAATCGGAACGGGGCTCTAGTTCCGTCAGAGCAGCCCGAGATCGCGCAATTTCGCGGCGCATCGGCTCGGGC
>DAIMKE010000631.1:0-4505 GCA_036721875.1 Bradyrhizobium sp.
GTGTCGCTGGCAAGGAACAGGATGACCTCGGCGAGCTCCTGCGGCGTCACCCATTTGGAGAAGTCGGCTTTCGGCATGTCGGCGCGGTTGGCCTTGGTGTCGATGATCGAGGGCAGCACGGCGTTGACGGTGACCTGACCCTTCCACTCCTGAGCGAGGGCTTCGGTGAGGCGATGCACGGCTGCCTTCGAGGCCGCATAGGGGCCCATGCCGCTGCCGGCCTGGAGCGCGCCCATCGCGCCGATATTGACGATGCGGCCGGCCTTGGATGCGGCGAGGTGCGGCAGCGCCGCGCGCGAGGCGTTGAGCGCGGTCAGGACGTTCTGCGCATGCATGCGCTGCCAGGTTTTGATGTCGCCGTCGCCGACGGTCTCGAAGGCAAAGCCGCCGGCAATGTTGATCAGCGCGTCGAGCCGGCCGAAATGCTTGGCCGCCGTCTCGATGGCCGTCTTCGCCTGCGCCGGGTCGGACAGGTCGACGCCGCCGATCTCGACGCGGTCGGCGACTGCGGGGGCTTGCGATGGCGCATGGTCGATGCCGGCCACGCGGGCGCCACGTGCCAGCGCCGCCTCAGTGACCACCTTGCCGAGCGCGCCGCTTGCGCCCGTCACGATCAGAACCTTGCCTTGCATCGTCGTTCTCCCGGCGCCTTGGCCTATGATTGCAGATAGCGCTCCCTCAGCGCGGTCCGCTCTGCTGTGCCGAGCTTGAGGCCGTCGCGCAGATAGGTTTCGATATCGCCGTATTCCTTGTCGACGGCTTCGAACGCGGCTGCAAGGTAAGAGGCTTCGACGCTGCCGATGGCATTGCGGACGTCCTCCGGCAGGTCGATGGCAGCCGTCGCATCGCGCTTGTAGTGGTTGTTGGTGAGGAGATAGTCCTCGGCAATGACGTCGTCGGGCACGCCCAGCGCATGCAGGATCAGCGCGCTGGCAAAGCCGGTGCGGTCCTTGCCGGCCGTGCAATGGATCACCAGCGGCGCGCGGTCTTCCAGCAGATGACCGAACAGCGCGCGAAAACAGTGCGTGTTGTGGCGAACATAGTTGCGATAGGACTCGCGCATGAGCTCGAGCGCCACCGGCGCGGTAAGAGTGCCCCGCGCGAGTTCGGCCCGCAGCGCGGCGACGACGGTCGGCTCGATCGGCAGCGAGTGCACCGTGATCTCGTTCACGACGCAGATGCCGGCTGCGCGCTCCTCCCGGCCACGGAAATCGAATGCGCTTCTGACGCCCAGCGCGCGGACGATCTCGACATCGGCAGCGGTGAGCTGGCCGAGATGGTTGGAGCGGAAGATGTGCCGCCAGCGCGTGATGCGGCCATCGGTGGTCGGGTAGCCGCCGAGATCGCGAAAATTGCTTGCGCCTTGCAGGGCGAGATGGCGGGCAGGGGAGTCTGACATGAGATCAGCTTGGGTTATGTTCCATTGGACGCACGACGGGCGTTCTCGAGGAGTACTAGAGGGGGCGATCATGGGCTGCCACAAGGCCATTCTTTTGGCGGTCACCATGCTGGCGGGCGGAATTTGCTGGGCGCGGCAGGCTGATGCGCAGACGTTCCGGACCTATCGCTGTGCCGATGGTACCCAGTTCATCGTCGGTTTTTATGATGGCGACAAGCGCGCCTTTCTTCAGATCGACGGCGAAGCCGTCACGCTCGCCAAGCGGTTGGCTGTTGCTGGCGTGCGCTATTCGGGGGGCGGTATCACGCTGACCATCGGGAAGACCGGGGCCACCACGGTCAAGCACCTCAAGCGGCCGGTCACGGCCTGCGGAGTGACCTGAACGGCATCGCTCGTGCAAGAATCAAAAAAGGCCGAAACTTCGTTGTTTCGACCCTTTTCAAACTGCCGCCGGGCGCTTGTGAGAGCGCGGCGGTAACAAACCGGCCGTCGGCATCAGCGATCCCATTTCGGCTTGGCTTCGTCGACTGCATCCTGATGATACCAGCTGTCGCTGCAAATCGAGACGTTCGAAGGCGGCGAAGCGTGATCGGCAGGAAGGCGGGTCTCGCCATAGCGGCGTCCGGCGAGAGCCGCGCGGCCCCCGGCGGGGAATTGATAGATCTTCGCAGATCCGTGACTTAGACCATTGTTCATCATTGCGATTTCTCCTTGGTCGAAGCGCCTTGGCCTCCATGGTGCGCCCGACTCGTTCGATTGTGGTTACTGGAGTCCCCATATCGGCCGCGCTTCCCTGATTGGAAAGTGCTGAAAAGAAAATCAGTTGCCGCCCAATTTGTGGGCATGGCGCCTTGTGCTTCCTCCAAGGCAGCGGCTTCGTGATCAACGCCTGGGCTATTCCAAAGGTTGCTGGGCCATGACGCCAGACTTTACGAAAGTTGCGAGGCGTTGATGCGCGTTTCATCGGCACCAATCAGCATGGCCCCATCTGCTGCAGAATCGGGCGATATTCCCGGGTATTTTGCGGTGCAGCTTCACGCGAAGGTGCGCGGCTATGACGCAGGGTAGGGCGAGCCGCATGCCTTTGGCCAGATCGAGCGGCCGCGGGGGAAAACCTGCCGGACTGCGGCCTTTTGGCACGACAAATGCTTGTAAAAGGCCGGCCGATGATGGCCGGGTACAAAACGTTCAGGGGCCTCCGGGCCCCCAAACCTTTCGCATCATCTACAGAGAGGCTCAATGACCAAGTATAAGCTCGAGTACATTTGGCTCGACGGATATACGCCGACTCCGAATTTGCGCGGCAAGACTCAGATCAAGGAATTCGCGTCGTTCCCGACGCTCGAGCAGCTTCCGCTCTGGGGCTTCGATGGCTCCTCCACCCAGCAGGCCGAAGGCCACAGCTCCGATTGCGTGCTGAAGCCGGTCGCGGTGTTCCCGGACGGTGCCCGCACCAACGGGGTGCTGGTGATGTGCGAAGTCATGATGCCCGATGGCAAGACCCCGCATCCGTCCAACAAGCGCGCCACCATCCTCGACGATCCCGGCGCCTGGTTCGGCTTCGAGCAGGAGTACTTCTTCTACAAGGACGGCCGCCCGCTCGGCTTCCCGGAATACGGCTATCCGGCGCCGCAGGGCCCGTACTACACCGGCGTCGGCTACAAGTTCGTCGGCGACATCGCCCGCAAGATCGTCGAAGAGCATCTCGACCTCTGCCTCGCTGCCGGCATCAACCATGAAGGCATCAACGCGGAAGTCGCCAAGGGCCAGTGGGAATTCCAGATCTTCGGCAAGGGCTCCAAGAAGGCCGCTGACGAAATGTGGATGGCCCGCTACCTGATGCTGCGCCTGACCGAGAAGTACGGCATCGACATCGAATTCCACTGCAAGCCGCTCGGCGACACCGACTGGAACGGCTCCGGCATGCACGCCAACTTCTCGACCGCCTATATGCGCGAAGTCGGCGGCAAGGAGTACTTCGAGGCGCTGATGGCGGCGTTCGAGAAGAACCTGATGGACCACATCGCCGTCTATGGCCCGGACAACGACAAGCGTCTGACCGGCAAGCACGAGACCGCGCCGTGGAACAAGTTCAGCTACGGCGTTGCCGATCGCGGCGCTTCGATCCGCGTTCCGCACTCCTTCGTCAACAACGGCTACAAGGGCTATCTGGAAGACCGCCGTCCGAACTCGCAGGGCGACCCCTACCAGATCGCTTCGCAGATCCTGAAGACGATCGCGTCCGTGCCGACCGACAAGAAGGCCGCGGCCTAAGATCCTCCCGGCCCGGGCTGGGGGGCTGGCCCGGGTTGGTCTCAATCCGCCGGAGCTGCAAGGCTCCGGCGGATTTTTGCATTTGAATGACGGCCGTCCCCGTGTGTGCCGAACCCGGCTCCGCGAAACTTGTCCATTGCCGCCGAAAGCGGGATAGAGTGCTCCAGGACGCGCGCAGGGCCGGGGACACGGCTGGTGTTTGAAGGCTTCTACAAGGTGAGATTTCAGCTCGGCGATGCCGTCGGCCGGAGCGTGATGCATGCCGGCAACGGCAAGATGCTCGGCGGCAATTCGGCCTTCGCGCATATCGGCACCTACGTGAAGACCGGCGAGGGCGTGGACATCGTGATCAGCACCGTCCGCCATAACCCGGATCCGAGCTACCGCGCCATGGCGGGCACGGATGATGCCACCTTGATCGCGAAGGGCTGGGCAGACGGCGATCTCTATCGCTTCAAGGGTGAGCTGAAGGAGCTGCCCGGCGTGCCCTTCCAGTCGCTGATGACGCCGATCACTGAAGATGAAGTGCCGATTGCCGGGGGCGTTGGCGAGGCCGGCATCGCCGACGGTCTCTACTCGATCCATCTGCGGATGCTCGACGGCCTCGACGGCGGCCTCACCGGCGTGATGCTGCTCAACCAGGGCCGCATCCTCGGCGGCGATGCGTCCTTCCACTATCTCGGGAGCTACACTGCCGCCAACGGCCGTTGGAAGGGCCAGATTCTGAACCAGGAGCACACGCCGGCCAAGGACGATCCGATCTTCGGCGGCCATGAGGTCGGCATCGGTTTTTCCGGTAGCTACGATGCGGAGCAGGCGGTGCTGGAGGCGA
>DAIMKE010000632.1:0-4494 GCA_036721875.1 Bradyrhizobium sp.
AAAGAAGGCTGCAAAAAAAGTCGCAGGGAAGTCTGCCAAAAAGGCTGCAAAAAAAGCGACCAGGAAACCTGCGAAAAAATCCGCGTCGAAGAAGCGTGTCGTAGCGCCGCAAGCGGAGCCTCAAGTAGAAACCTCGCCGGCGGCGGAGATTGCGGAGGCCGTTACGGCGTCCGCGCCGACCACCGCTGAGGCAAAACCGACGACGGCAACCGAGCGCAACACCTACTTCATCACCACCGCGATCGCCTATCCGAACGGCGTACCGCACATCGGCCACGCCTACGAGGCGATCGCCACCGATGCGCTGGCGCGGTTTCAGCGGCTGAACGGCAAGGACGTGTTCTTCCTTACCGGCACCGACGAGCACGGCCTGAAGATGATTCAGACCGCCGAGAGCGAGGGAATGGCGGTTGCCGACCTTGCCGCCCGCAACGCCGGCCGCTTCAGGGAAATGGACGAGCGCCTGAACGTATCGTTCGACCGCTTCATCCGCACCACGGAGCCTGAGCATCACCGATCGGTCCAGGCGGTCTGGAACCGGATGCAGCAGAACGGCGACATCTATATCGATACCTATGCCGGCTGGTACTCGGTGCGCGATGAAGCCTACTACGCCGAGGAAGAGACTGTCCTCGGCGAGGACAATTTGCGCCGTGGCCCGCAGGGCTCGCCGGTCGAGTGGGTCGAGGAGAAGAGCTATTTCTTCAAGCTGTCGGCCTATCAGGATCGTCTGCTGTCGCTTTACAAGAGCCAGCCGGACTTCATCGGGCCGGACTCACGCCGCAACGAAGTCGTCAGCTTCGTCAGGAGCGGCCTGAAGGATCTGTCGATTTCGCGCACGACGTTCGACTGGGGCGTCAAGGTGCCCAACGACCCCGAGCACGTGATGTATGTCTGGGTCGATGCCCTGACCAACTACATCACCGGCGTCGGCTTTCCCGACGAGAGCGATCCGAACTGGCGCTACTGGCCGGCAGACGTCCATATCATCGGCAAGGACATCATCCGCTTCCACGCGGTGTACTGGCCGGCGTTCCTGATGTCGGCCGGGATTCCCGTGCAGAAGCGGGTCTATGCCCACGGCTTCCTGTTCAACAGGGGCGAGAAGATGTCGAAGTCGGTCGGCAACGTCGTCGACCCCTTCAATCTCGCCGACCAGTATGGCGTCGACCAGATGCGCTATTTCTTCCTGCGCGAGGTGCCGTTCGGGCAGGACGGCAACTACAACCACGAAGCCATTGTCGCGCGCATCAATGCCGATCTCGCCAACGATCTCGGCAATCTGGCGCAGCGCTCGCTGTCGATGATCGCAAAGCAACTCGGCGGCGTGCTGCCCGAGCCCGGCGAGTTCACCGACAACGACAAGGCGATCCTGGCCGAGGCCGACGCCATGCTGGGCGCCTCGCGCACGGCTATGGCGACGCAGCAGATCCATCAGTGGCTGAACGTGGTGTGGTCGGTGGTGGCGGAAGCCAACCGCTACTTCGCGGGCGAGGCGCCGTGGGCACTGGCCAAGACCGATCCGGCGCGGCAGAAGACCGTGCTGTACGTAACGGCCGAAGTCGTGCGCCAGATCGCCATCCTGACGCAGCCGGTGATGCCCGACGCCTCGAAGAAGCTGCTCGACAGCCTCGGCATACCCGACGAACAGGAGGCGCGCGACTTTGCGGCGCTCGGCACGCGGATCGCGCCGGGCACGGCGTTGCCGCCGCCGGTCGGTGTATTCCCGCGTTACGTCGAACCAAAGGTGGATTGAGCGGTTTGCAGCCCATGCTTGTCGACAGCCATTGCCATCTCGACTTCCCGGATTTCGCCGAGGACCTCGACGGCATCGTTGCGCGTGCCGAGGCGTCCGGTGTCGGCCGCATCGTCACGATCTCGACCCGCGTCAGGCGGCTCGGCGGGCTGCTTGCCATCGCCGAGCGGTTTCCCAACGTCTACTGTTCGGTCGGCACCCATCCGCATCATGCCGATGAGGAAGACGGCATTGCTGCCGACGAGCTGATCGAACTGACGAAGCACCCGAAGGTCGTCGCGCTGGGCGAGGCGGGGCTCGATTATTTCTACGAGCACGGCTCGCCCGAAGCGCAGGAGCGCGGTTTTCGCGCGCATATCGCAGCCGCGCGCGCGACCGGGCTCCCGCTGGTGATCCATACCCGCGAAGCGGACGAGGACTGCGGCCGGATACTCGAGGACGAAGCAGGGAAGGGGCCGTTCAAGGCCGTGCTGCATTGCTATACCGGCGGGCGCGAACTGGCCATGAAGGCGATTGCGCTGGGCTTGTCGATCTCGTTCACGGGCATCGTGACGTTCAAGAAGTCCGAGGCGTTGCGCGAACTCGCCGCCGAACTACCGGCCGATCGCATCATGGTCGAGACCGACGCGCCCTATCTGGCGCCGGGCAAATTTCGCGGCAAGCGCAACGAGCCGTCCTATGTGGTCGAAGTCGCGAAGGTGCTGGCGGACACGCGCGGCGTCTCGCTGGAAGAGATTTCGCGGCAGACAACGGAGAATTTCTTTCGCCTGTTCTCCAAGGTGCCGGCACAACAGGGCACGGCATGACGGTGGCGCTGACGATTCTCGGCTGCGGCTCTTCCGCCGGCGTCCCGCGCCCGGCGCTTGGCTGGGGGGCCTGCGATCCCAACAATCCAAAGAACCGACGACGACGTTGCTCGCTGCTGGTCGAGCGCACAGGCGCCCACGGCACCACGCGGATCGTGATCGACACCTCGCCTGACTTGCGCGAGCAATTGATCGACGCCAATGTGGATCACATCGACGCGGTATACCTGACGCACGAACACGCCGACCAGACCCACGGCATCGACGACCTGCGTTCCGTCGTGCTGCACCAGCGCCGCCGCATTCCCGTCTATTTCAATCAGTCGACCGCAAAAGACATCATGGCGCGGTTTTCCTATTGCTTCATCGCGCCTGAGGGCAGCGACTATCCGCCGATCCTGACGCGTCATTCCATCGAGGCCGGCGAGAGCCACACCACCGAAGGGAAGGGTGGCCCGGTAAAGCTATCCGCTTTCCTGGTTCACCACGGCAGGATACCCGCGCTGGGCTTCCGCGTCGGCAACGCCGCCTATACGCCTGACCTGCACGACATTCCCGAGGAGAGTTGGCCAGCGCTGGAAAGTCTCGACCTCTGGATTGTCGACGGATTGCGCTATGCCGGTCACCCCAGCCATTTCAGCGTCAATGACGCGTTGTCCTGGATCGAGCGCTTCAAGCCGAAACGCGCTGTGATCACCAACATGCATTCCGATCTCGATTACGAGGTGTTGCGGCAGAGCCTTCCGGCGGGAGTCGTGCCCGCCTATGATGGGATGAGGCTGACGCTGGAGACGCGGGCCTGAGCCGATCGGTTGCGCATCGCAAGTCTGATCGCATGCTGCGGAGAAATGTCGATGATCGGTCTGTTCTTCGAAGTTCAGACAAGGCCCGGGCTCCGGGATCAGTATCTCAATCTCGCCGCATCGCTGAAGCCGGACCTTGAAGCCCTCGGCGGCTGCCTCTTCATCGATCGCTTCAGGAGTTTGACACGGGAGGACCTGCTGCTCTCCCACCAGATATGGCAGGACGAGGGAGCGCTCACAGCCTGGCGCGCCCACGCCCACCATCATGAGGTCCAGACCATCGGCCGCGAAAAGGTGTTTTCGGACTACCGCATTCGCGTCGCGCAGGTGATCCACGAGGCAAGGCCCGGACAGCCGGTCTGGCAACCCGAGCGGCGAACGCCCTACAACGATCCCGCGAGGCGTCCGCCCACTTACGTCCTCACAGCGGAATCAAAGAGCGCCACGCTTCCGGTGCAGACCGGATGGCGCCGCGACGCCTTCGCCAGCGTCTATCGTGAGGGGCACTTCGCGCACCTGATCGATCTGCCGGACTATCCGTCCGGCGTCGAATTCGGGGCGCGGCTGTTTGCCGATCCAACCACGGAATACTTCCGCATTTTCGAGGTCATGCGCGACTACGGCATGTACGAGCGCACCGAGGCGCCGCAGTACTATCCGCCGGTGAGGCGGGAGCGGTAGGATGGGTAGAGCGCAGCGAAACCCATCGCTTACTTGCTCCAGCTACATGATGGGTTTCGCTGCGCTCTACCCATCCTACGAATTCACGCCGAAATCGCCTTCGCCGAATCCACCTGGTTACGCAGCATGAACTTCTGGATCTTGCCGGTGGATGTCTTCGGGATCGGTCCGAACACGACAGACTTCGGCGTCTTGAACCCGGACATATGACTGCGGCAGAAGGCGATGATTTCCGCCTCCGTGGCCTTGGCGCCGTCCTTCAGCTCGACGAAGGCGCAGGGGACCTCGCCCCATTTGGCATCGGGCTTTGCGACCACGGCAGCGAACAGCACGGCCGGATGCTTGTAGAGGATGTCCTCGACCTCGACGGATGAGATGTTCTCGCCGCCGGAGATGATGATGTCCTTGGAGCGGTCCTTGATGATGACGTAGCCGTGCTCGTCGAGCA
>DAIMKE010000633.1:0-4488 GCA_036721875.1 Bradyrhizobium sp.
CCAGTCGTGCGGGGCGGCCGCCGCCGTCGGCGGAAAGAAGCCGCGGCCGGTGGTGATGGATTCGTCGACCACGATGGCATTCTCCGGGATCGCCATCGCAATCGCCTGTGCGATCGAAGCGTGGTTCAGCGCGCCGGTCGGCTTGGCGATTTCCACCATCTTCTGCGGCTGCCGGTCGGCCGGCGTGGCGTGCAGCGCACCGGCCAGCGCCTCCAGCGCGGCGACGGAATTTTCCGCACCCGAAGTCATGCGATGCACCTCGCAGCCCTGCGGCTTGAGCATGCTCGGCTTGTTCGGATAGGCAAAGTACGCCACGGGATCGTTGGCCTCGACCAGCACGATGTTCTTGAAGTCCTTCAGGATCGGCAGCGCCTGCTCGATGACGTAGGGAATGCGGTCGATCGAGTAGCGGCCCCTGCCGCGCGCCATCCGCGGATTGTAGGTCTGGCCCATCACCTTGCAGCCGGTCTTGCCCGCGATCTGGGCGGCCAGCGCCAGCCCGTGCTCGGTGAGCGCGCTGCCGGTCATCAGCAGCAGCGTCGATGCGCCGCCGTTGCGCAGCACCTTGGCGGCGTTGTCCACGGCCTGCGAGGAATAACTGGCGCGCTGGCTTTCCGCCGGGACCTGCGCGATGCCGTCGGCCTCGTTCCAGGCCGTATCTGCCGGCAGGATCAGGGTCGCGATCTGCGGCGGCGCGCTCCTGGCTGCCGCAATCGCGGCGGCGCCGTCGGCGGCGACCGACTTCGCATCCGGCGAGGTCCGCACCCAGGCCGACATCGGCCGCGCCAGTCCCTCGATGTCCGACGTCAGCGGGGCGTTGTAGCCGATATGGTAGGTCGCGTGCTGGCCGACGATGTTGACGATGCCGGAGTTGGCCTTCTTGGCGTTGTGCAGGTTGGCAAGGCCGTTGGCGAGGCCGGGCCCGAGATGCAGCAAGGTCGAAGCCGGCGTTCCCTTCATGCGGTAATAGCCGTCGGCGGCCCCGGTCACGATGCCCTCGAACAGGCCGAGCACGCAACGCATCCCCTCGACCCGGTCCAGTGCGGCGACGAAATGCATCTCCGAGGTGCCCGGGTTGGTGAAGCAGACGTCCACGCCGCCTGCGACCAATGTCCGCACCAGACTTTCCGCGCCGTTCATGCTCTCGCTCTCCTTCACGATCATTCTGCAAGCTGCTGACGATCAATCATTCTTCGCACGTTTCGTCAAAGGATTACCGGCACAATGCAGCCATCGCCTGGGGCATGTTGCCTTTTTGGACCGAAGCGCCTGAAAATGGCGCAGGTCACGGGCTCGTTGCTTGCGAAATCGCGGCAATTGTGGCCTGTCTCATCGCATATTGTGATTTTTCGCGAGGAAGAAAATGATACGAGCTTTTGCTTTGCTGGTTGCGGCGGTGACGGTGCTGGCGGGGGCTGGCCACGCGCGGGCGCAGGGCTTCGACTTGCGCGACATACTGGGCGGCGGCCCCAATTTCCGCGATGGCGGCCTCGGCGGCGGGGTGAGTCCGATCCCGCGCCAGACCGTCAACTTTGCCGGCGGCTACGCGCCCGGCACGATCTACATCAACACCGCCGAGCGCAGGCTCTATCTGGTGCTCGGCAACGGCCAGGCGATTCGCTACGGTATCGGCGTCGGCCGGGACGGCTTCCGCTGGAGCGGAACCCACCGCATCACCGCGAAGAAGGAATGGCCGAGCTGGACGCCGCCGGCGCAGATGCTGCGGCGCCGGCCGGACCTGCCGCGCCACATGTCCGGCGGAATCGACAATCCGCTCGGCGCGCGCGCGATGTATCTTGGGTCGACGCTGTACCGCATTCACGGCTCCAACGAACCCGAGACGATCGGGCAGGCGGTGTCGTCCGGGTGCTTCCGCATGACCAATGAAGACGTCACCGACCTCTACAGCCGCGTGCCCGTCGGCGCCACGGTGATCGTCAGGAACTAGAGCGTTTTAGAGCGAAGTGGAAACCGGTTCGCGTCAGGAAAACGCGTCAAAACAAGAATCTGGCCTCTGCGCCGGGAACCGGTTTACCGGCGCCCGTTAGCGTGGTCGGGCCATGCGTGTTCAAGCATTGCGCGCATGGTCCGCTTGCTGCAGCGTCGTTGAAATGTCCACTTCCCGACTATTCTTCCACCCGCGCATCCTGATGGCAGTCCTGGGCATCTTTGCCCTCGGCGAAATCGCGGCGCCGTCGGCGGCAGCGGCGGATATCCCTGCGGTCGCCCACCGCCAGCGAACCGAAAAGAAAGTCTTCACCGACAGCGAGATCATCGAAGGCTTTCTGAAGATCGCCTTCGGCGCCGAGTATCATCTTGCCGGACGCGTCGACCGCATCCGCAAATACGAGGTGCCGGTGCGCGTGTTCGCCGACGGCACCCGTGCCGACCGCAAGGCACAGATCGCAAAAATCGTGAGCGACATTGCCGCACGGGTCAAACATCTCGACATCGCGATGACCGGCGACAATGACGACGCCAATGTACGGGTCAAGCTGGTGCGCGACCGCGATCTACATCGCACCATCACGACGTTCTACGGCAGCGAACGCGCAAAGGAGATTCGCTCCTCGCTCGACCCGCAATGCCTGAGCGGCTTCCGCAAGAACGAGCAATTCGAAATCGAGCGTTCCGACGTGATCCTGACCGTCGACAACGGCGATTTCGTCTTCTTCGATTGCGCCTACGAGGAGTTGCTGCAATCGCTGGGCCCGATCAACGACACCTCGAGCGTGCCGTGGACGATGTTCAACGACAATGTGTCGATGGGCTATTTCGACGTCTACGACCAGTATCTCCTGAACCTGCTCTACGATCCCCGGATCAAGGCCGGCATGACCGTCCAGGAAGTCCGGGGAGTGCTGCCGGACGTGCTGGCCGATGTCCGCGCGTGGGTACGGAAGGTCAACAATCTGCCGGAGTGACGCCCCCGCGGGGCGCCGCCGCGGTCGCACCGCTCAACCCGGCTCCGCCCGGATGATGACAACGCAAAGTTTTATCGCAAAAACTTGTGACTTCGGGGCGAGAATCCTGTCTAATGGGCGATGAGTTCCTTATAAGCTTTTGACATGAGCGACCTGCCACGTACGCAAGCCCTGCGCTGCTTCATCACCGTGGCCCGCGAGGGCACCGTTTCCCGCGCGGCGGTCTCGCTGCATCTGACCCAGCCGGCGGTCAGCCTGCAGTTGAAGGGGCTCGAGGAAAGCACCGGGCTGCAGCTTTTCAACCGGACGCCGGGCGGCTTCACCCTGACCGAAGCCGGCGCCGCCCTGCTGCCGCTGGCGCACAAGGCGGTCTCGGCGACGTCGGACTTCAAGTCGATGGCGGACTCCCTGCGCGAGTCGGTGCGCGCAACGCTGCGTGTCGGCACCATCCAGGATCCCGAATCGATCCGGCTGGGCCCATTCGTGCGCGGCCTCGCCACCTCGCAAAAGAACACCGAGGTCTTCCTTCGCTACGGCATGAGCGACGACGTGCTGGCGCAGATCGGCAGATGCGAACTCGACGTCGGATATTACGTCGATGCCGCGCCCGCCGAATCCCCGGTTTTCACGGCGCCGTCCGAGCGCACCATCGAGGACGGAAAATTCCAGCTCATGCCGCTGATACGCTACGACTACCACGTGATCGCTCCGGCCGAATGGCGCGACAAGGTGATGGGAAAGGACTGGGCCGACCTCGCCGGCCTGCCCTGGCTCGCGACGCCGCATCACTCGGCGCACCGGCGGCTGCTCGATGACGTCTTCCGGCCGATGGGGACGCTGCCGAAGCGGGTCGCCTTTACCGATCAGGAAGACGCCATGATCGACTTCGTCGAATCCGGCATCTGCCTCTGCCTCGCGCGCGACTGCATACTCGAACGTGCCGCGAGCAAGGGGAAGTTCGTGATTGCCGACAAGCTCACGCTGACCTGCGAACTCAGCTTCGCCTGCCTGAAGGCGCGCCGCCATGAGCCGCTGATTACGAACGCCTTCGCGGCGATGCGGGCGGTGTGGGATCTCAAGCCGCTCAATGCGATGCCGGCGCCGGTCGCCCCGGCCGGCCCGCAAAAGCGCGCGATGCGGTAATTCCGGAGCGCTCTCCAGCGAATCAGATCTTGGTGTCGCAGATCGATTTCAGGGCGCGCCATTCCTCTGATGTCAGCAGCGGCGGCCGGCGCGCCGGCCGGTCCTCCCGGCTCATCCGCGCCAGCCGGTCCTCGGTTAAAGGATGGCTGGAGATGATCGACAGGCCCTTGTCGCGTTCCTTGCCGGTCACCCGGAACAGCAATTCCCCGGCCGGCTTCGCCGGGCGGCCGAGCCGGTGCATCACTTCGATCGCGAAACTGTCGGCGTTGTGCTCGGCCTCGCGCGAATGGGACGATGTCACCAGCGTGCGCGAACCGAAGATCAATACGCTGGAGCCGCTGATATCGCCGAACAACAGCCCAACCAGAAACGACGCCGCGCCATCGTGGATCACGCCGCGCATGTTGTCGCGATGCTTGAG
>DAIMKE010000634.1:0-4485 GCA_036721875.1 Bradyrhizobium sp.
CCTTGATAGCCGCCCGCCCGACTCATGCCGTCGTAATCAACGCGCAGTCACTGCGATCGTCACGACGTCGGTGTAGTTGCCGGCGAACACGGTCGTGCCGGGCGCTTCATTGTTGCTCCCCGTGCCGTTGCCGTTGGTGTTGAAGACACCGCGCACGAAGAAGTTAACGCTGCCGGTCTGGCCGTTCAGAAAGGCCGTGCTGCCGTTGAAGTTCTGGCCAGGCGCTGCCGATTGGGTGGGCAAGCGACCCTTCGCCAGGCCCAAACCGCTGCCGCCACCGTGCTGGAAGTCATAGACGATCGAGTTATTGGCCCCACCAGTGGTGCCGACACGGTTCAGCGTGCCGCCATTCTGCGAGTAGATGGTGCGCGTGAAGCCGTCGGCGTCGTTGCAGCGGTAAGAGGCCGAGCCCGCAGGGCGCTGAATCTCGGTGCCCTCGGCCACAGTTGCCAGTTCGTTGAAGTTGACGTCGATCGAGGTGCCTGCCGCGTTGTAGACGCCGCAGATGACGCCGACTTCGGCGGAAACGTTATAGGTGAGCGTGTTGCCGGTGCTCAGCGTCTGCGCCGAGGCCGGCGCGGCTGCGACGATCGCTGCGGCCGAGGCGGCCATCAGAAGCTTCTTCATGAGTTCATCCCCTACTTTCCTTTGGAGCAGGGCAGTGGACGTCGGGTTTCCCAACTCGCGTCGTTTGCCCACCCGCGGGGTCCGTTGCTAACTCGCCCCGTTGGGTAAACGGGACGTAAAGGAAGACATGGGGGCGCCACATCATCAAAATTGATGAAAAGTGTGCCATTTACCAACAAAACGGAGCATTAAGCGCTCCATCATGCGGTTAACGTGCTGCAATGAGACATCTGAACTGCGAGTCATATCACAGATTCGACATTCACCTGCGTAAACCGGTCTTCGAGTGCACTCAACCGGGACTCGGCGATTCGCAACACCTACACCTCTCCGAATCACAGCTTTATCGAACTTCCAACGCCAGAGAGTGCTTGTGTTAATAAGAGAGTATTTAATCAGTAGAAACAAAAGGGAGCTAAGCGGCTGAACAGTTGTTCTCGCGAAGATGAGCCGGTTTTTCCATATATTTGCTGGAGCTGAGATCTGATCGTCGCGACACTTACACCGCAGACAGCTGCGATGGCTGCCGCATCATTTCCGCGAAGGGCCAGGCATAAAACCCGATGCTCTGCAGGGGTTAGGCCAAAGACCTCATTCATCCCGCCGAACTGTGCCTCGAAACCAGCCAAGGCTCGCAACTCAATACATAAAAACACTGCTTGGCGAAGGCCGACTTTCCGACACCGCATGAGGAGGATCGA
This sequence comes from Bradyrhizobium sp., assembly GCA_036721875.1. Lineage (GTDB taxonomy): Bacteria > Pseudomonadota > Alphaproteobacteria > Rhizobiales > Xanthobacteraceae > Bradyrhizobium. Next base: position 1,329 of record DAIMKE010000634.1, read on the forward strand.
CGGACTTGCTTCTCCACGGGCTACGAAGACCTGAGGTTCGTGGTCGAGGCTTGAGACGAACGTCACGAAGCGTTGGCGCAGGTCTGCTGACGTGAAGCACAGCATATCGTCCCGAACCTGGACATCGGCATGTCGTGAAAGCAGGTCTGCCAACTGCTGATGCGCCCAACACAGGCTGAGATCGTCGTTCAAGATAATGCGACACGGCGCATCAAGCCGCAGCCATTCCAGCGCGACCGCCTCCGCAATTGAGGTCCGACGTGGCTCAGTAGCGTCGCTGGGGTCGACAAGGAGGGTGCGCGGCTCTGACGACGCCAATTCGGCCGGATCTGCGAACAGCAGCGTGCAGAGCTCAGACGAGGCGTCGTGCGCCGCCTGATTCGATTGCGAGCGGGCTGCTGTCGTCATTGTTTTGTTCGGTGAGTGCGAACTGATCAACGCATGCTGTCCAACAAGAACCGGAGAGTTCCCGCCATGCTGCACGGCCTCATCATTGCTCACGGCGCAACCGCGCGGGAACATGATGCGGACCAAGCCGAGAAAGATCCCGACGCGTGGATGTGGAACCGGGAACGCTGCACGCAACGAGCGAGACACAGGTCAACTCGGCGACTTCGTCTGCGCCGTCGCTTGGACATCCTCACTGTGTTACCCGACGGACACCGGCCGCCGAGCCACACGAAAATACTAAACGGGAGTGATGAATTGGCAACCCCGTTTCCCCAGTTAGCGTTGCATGGTGAGACAAAATTGCGAGTTCGCGCCTGCTCGGGGCCACATCGGGGGCATGAACATGTAGTTGCGCTGCTTATAGGCGAGCGACGCGTTCCACTTCTAGGCGGCGGCGCTCATGTCACGAGAAACCCCGGCTTTGCTTCAATTAGCGCATTCGTCGTAAGTCTCTCCAAGCTGGGTTCGAATCTCGTCTCCCTGACCAACATGCCGCACCGCCGCGTCGATCCGACGACAAAAAGGGCGCCCCGAACCGGTCGGGACGCCCTTTCGTGCAGTTGCGATCCGCCACCCGCCGGGGCGGGGGCGAAAGCGATTACATCGCCGCGTTGTCGGCGGTCGCTTCCATCGCGTCGGCGGCATTCTCGGTCGCGTCGGCGGCGTTCTCGAGCGCCATCGCGGCGTCGTTGGTGGCGCCGTCAGCCATCGCGTCGAAGTTTTCAGCCATCGCGTCCAGGTTTTCCGCGGTCGCTTCGGCAGCGTTTTCCGCCGGCGTTTCGGAGTTGCACGCCGCCAGGGACATCAGGCCGGCGGCAGCAGCGACAAGAACGATCTTCTTCATTCGGTTGCTCCCAAGCAATATCAGTTTCGCGTCCGACCCGAACGCCGGTGCGAAGCTGCCCCATTAGCGGGACTTCGCATCGCGTCAATCGGTAATTCATATTCCCGTAATCTGAAATGGGATGAACGACCGCCCCGCATCCACGCCGGAGTCGCGTCAGGGGCGCGGCGTCACCCGCCCGATATCCTCGGGCGCATTCGCCGCTACCGCAATCACCGTCGTCCATGCCGCCACGTTCTGGCGCAGCTGATCGGGGTCGATCTTGTCCAGCGTGTCGTCGGGGGTGTGGTGGAGGTCGAAATAGCGTGTGCCGTCCTGGGCCAGATCGACCGCGGGCACGCCGGTTTTCAGGATCGCCTGAATATCCGCGCCGTCGCCCGCGACCTCATTGCCCCGGATGATCCCGAGCGGCGCGAGCAGCTGGCCGAGCCGGGTGCCGATCGCTTCGGCACCCGCGGGCAGGTTGACGTCGAAACGGTAGATGCGATCGGCCCCGAAATCCGATTCCGCGGCAAGGTCATGGCGTTCGTCCTTGTGCGCGGCACCATAGGCCGCGCCGCCGAACAGCCCGACTTCCTCCGCGCCGGCCCACAGCACGCGGATGGTGCGGCGCGGCTGGCCGGCGTCCATCACCCGCTTGGCCGCCGCCGCGACGATGCCGCAGCCCGCCGCGTCGTCGAACGCGCCGGTCGCCAGATCCCAGCTGTCGAGGTGGCAGGCGACGAGCACCATGCCCGCTTGCGGGTCGCTGCCCGGCACCTCGGCAATGACGTTGCCGGATTGATGCGTCCCCGTCTGGCGCGGCGTCATCACCAGCTTGAGCGACACGGGCTTGCCGCGGCTGAAGATACGCTCGAGCTGATCGGCATCGGGGAGCGACAGCGCACCCGCGGGAATCGGCGTCACGCCCTTGGGGAAACTGGTGCCGCCCGTGTGCGGATTGCGATGATAATCGGTGCCTATCGCGCGGATCAGGATCGCGGCCGCACCCTTGCGCGCGGCGATCGCCGGGCCGGCGCGGCGGACCTGGCCAACCGGGCCGTAGTGCGAGCCGTCCTGCGTCGCCTTCATCGCATGGCTGACAAAGGCGATCTTGCCCTTCAGGCTGCCGTCGGGCGCGGCCTGGAGATCGGCGAGCGTGGGGAAATAGACGACTTCGGCGGTCAGCCCGGCGGCGGGCGTCGCGCCCGAATTGCCGAGCGCGGTAACCGCGAGCCGCTGCGGGAAGGGCGCGATCACTTCGGCGCGTTCCTCGCCGCGCACCCACACCGCCATGTCGAAGGGCTCGACCCGCACGTTGCGGAAGCCGAGCTGGTTGAGGCGGACGACCGCCCAGTCGCGCGCGCGCTTTTCCGCTTCGGTGCCGGCCAGGCGGGCGCCGACCTCGGTCGTCAGCCCTTCGACGATCGAATAGGCGACATCGTCGCGGAGCGCGGCGTCGCGCAATGCGACGACGGGGTCGGCGGCATCGGCGGCCGACTGCGCGGCGGCGGAGAAGGGAAGGGCGAGGGCGGCAGCAGCCGCGCACAGGGCATATCGGTTCATGGAAAGAGACTGCTACCGGCAAATCGCCGGGGGGCAACCCCGCACGTGGATTTCGAGCGCAAGCGCGCCACCCATGGTTTGCGTTCGGCCATGCGCGTCGCTATGTCCCCGCCCGACTTTCCATCCCTTTCCTGGCAAGAGGTTCACGGCAATGGCCGCGCAATACGCCTTCGTGATGAAGGACATGACCAAGACGTTCCCCGGCGCGCCCAAGCCGGTGCTGAACAACATCAACCTGCAATTCTATCAGGGTGCGAAGATCGGCATCGTCGGCCCCAACGGCGCGGGCAAGTCGACGCTGATGAAGATCATGGCCGG
>DAIMKE010000635.1:0-4484 GCA_036721875.1 Bradyrhizobium sp.
TATCGCGACAGCGGGGCGAGGGTCCGCATCAGGTCTTCGCGCGGGTAGGACATCAGCCACCAGCGCTTTAAAAAGTTTTCGTGGTGCTTGTTGACCTTCGCCTCGGGATCGTCGTCCAAGGCTTCCTTATTTCGTGCACGCTCCTTCTTTGCCGCTTCCTTCCGTGCGGGGAGCACCGTCTGCTCCAGATGCTCAAACGGTTGCTTGAATGCCTTGGCCTTCAAAAGATCGCGCGGCTGAAAGTCGATGACGTATCTGCATTCGAGTTTGTCTACAGCGCCGAGGAAGTCGTCGGCGATCAAGAACGGGAAGAGCACCTGCGCGTTCGCCTTGTTGGCCTTCATCATCGCTTTCGCTTCGGTCGGCTCTAGAAGGAAACCCTTGTGACCGTGTGTCTGACCCTGGTAGCAGCCGCCTTTTTCAGCGTTCGCCTTGATGCGTTCCGCTTGGCTCACGTCAGTCGAAAACGAGAGCGAGGTATTGATCTCTTCCAAATCTTTGTAGTCCCAACCCCCGGCGGGGTCGTTTCCCGACTGGATGTATAGGCGTTTCTTGCCATCGTCCTCGCCCTTTACCCAGTTCACGATCGATACGTGGACGACCGCGTCGCCTGACCACGGCATAGTCGAGACCGCTTCGGTGATCGTGCCATCATGCTTGACGATATGGTCAAGGCCGCTGATGCGGGAATAATTCTGGCGAATCGTGTTTGTGCCGACCAGGCCCGCCCTCTGACCCGGCTTAAGCTGGTCGTGCGCTTTCCTAAACCAGTAGACGCAGTAGTCGGCCCGTCCGTCGATATCCGGAAAAGCCCCTCGAATAGTGTTGAGATAGGCGCGTCCGAATTCTTGCTGGGCCTTGTTCTTGCTCTGGTACGGCGGATTGCCGATGATCGTATCGACCTCGGGCCATTCTGACAGCAGCGCGTCACGGCACAGGATATTTCCGTCGAGATTGTCGAGAGGAAGAGCATCATCTTCCGCCAAGGGCAATTCGATCTGGTCGCGCTCCAGAACATCGGCGGCCTCGTTCAAGGCGAGCTTTTTCGCGAGCATCAGCGTGACTTTTGTAAGCTCGACGCCGAAAGAGTCCCGATCAACGCCAAAAAATTGACGAGGACTAATGAGTGACGTGGCCTGGGCCTGCTTCTGAATGGTCTTCCAGCTGAACTCTTTGTCCAGCCTGGCCATGAGTCTGATTTCGAGGCGTACCATCTCTCTGTAGGCGACATAAAGGAAATTGCCGCTGCCACAGGCCGGATCGAGCACACGGAAGTTGAGGAGCGCTTTTCTAATCTCCAACAGCTCCGTCATTGTCTTTGCGGCGTCAATACGCTCCCGCCAGGGGCGCACGATCGTAGGCCCGACGATCCGTTGAATGTCGGCCTCGTGAGTGAAATGCGCGCCATAGGCGTGCCGTTCTCCCTTATCCATGCTCTGCTGGAAGATGGTGCCGAAGATCGCTGGATTTATCTTGGCCCAGTTCTGCCAAGCGGCCCCTTCATCCTTCTTGCCGAGCAGCTCCAGCTCTTTCTTGGTCAGCTCGACGGGCGCAACCGTGGCAAAAAGACCGCCGTTGAAATAGGGAACGCCTTTGTAGCGACCGCCCTTGGCAGCTGTCTTGTTGTTCATCTGCTGGAACAGGCCGCCAAAAACATCGTATGAGTTTTGCCCGTGCTCAAGGCAATCCTGCACCAGTCTCAGGGTCGTTCCGGCCGGCATCATGTCGATGTCTTCGGCAAACATCGCGACGACCGCCTGCAACACGAAACGCTGCGCCTGCTCTCGCGGAACGCCGCGTGCGACCATCGATCGGAACAGCTGAGCGACCTTTGCTGCAGCAATACGCGAAACCTCTTCGCGGTCGTTGCCGAAAAGAGGGTCCGGATTGTCCGCGAACAGGAAGTTTAGCGCCGTGTAGCGGTTCGGCAGGTCTTCGAGCCGCACGATATCCACGGGCTCGTTGAGCTGCTTGTCGAAATCGTAAATCCAGAACTCTTTGAAGTTGCACAGAACGACGTAACGAGGGCGATTGGGAACCGCGTTCAGCCAGTAGTCGAAAGCCTGTTGGTAATGAAGATGCAGCTTTTCGCTGCCCTTCTTCATTTCGATAAGAAGTCGCGGCTTCCACACCAGGTCGGCGAAGTTCGTTCCTTTGCCTGAAGCCTTTTTCACTCGGTATTCGAGTTCGGCACCGGCCTCTTTGTAACCCTTATGGCCGAAAGCCTGGAATAGCCGGTCGCAAAAAACCTGAGCTTCTCCCTTCTCGTCACCCTTCAGGGTTTTTGCGTAAGCGACGAATGCCTCAATTCCCTTTGCGAGTTCGCTCATCCCGCTTTTCTCTCGGTGTCAGCGTCATGCTCCAAAAGCTGCACATCTAGGCTCGGAATCTCCGGCATGGCCTTGCCGGCGATGGCCTGAAGGTCTCCGACCATGCCAACCGTGGAGTCGACGACCGCCAATATCTGCGTCTCGCGCTTGGCCCACTGGCGCCCCATGAATTTGCGTTCCCTATCGAGATCGTCGCGCATGTCGTTGAATTTCTCGACTACGGCTTCCACCCGCTGCTTGAATTTGGTTCCGGTCAGGTAATGGTAGACCTGCTCCATCTTTGTCTGCTGCCCTTGCTGGACGAGACGAGAGCTGCTCACGTCGACCAGCGCTTGGCGCAGAGCGACGGCAACCGGCAAGGCACAGCGCGGGTGAGCCACCCATATGCCGTCAACCAGGTCAAAATGCTCAATGTGTTTGGGCAGGGTATGAGAAACGATGAGCGCCACATCGGCCCCGGAGCGGCGCTGATCGTCGCGCAACTTGGCCAGCCACCCATCGCTCCAGGCTTTGGTGCGCTTGGTCTCCCACAGGATGATGCCAGCAGGCTGGCCAAGCTGGCCATTGACCTGCTGGATCATATCGGCACCAAGTTCACCCTTGCCGACGGGCTCAATGACGTCCATGGGAAAACGGCTCTTCAGAAGTTCCTCAAGCTCAAGTTCGAGAACCTCACCCTGCGACTGCTGCGATCCTTGCTCGGCCTTACGCTTCAGCTCCTCGATGGTCCGCGTCATCGACTCTATGGTCTGGTCTTTCTCCGCAACCCGCAGCCGTGCGGCCTCATCGGCTTCCTGCCGGGCTTTTGCGTGAATCTGGTCGACCGACGCTTGGACGCGCTTTTCGATGGTTAGATCGAGTTCACGCTTTTCCTCATCGAGCGCCCGCTGCTTGCGCATCAGCTCGGCCTGGGCCTGCTGCGCTTCGGCAAGCTTGAGGTTGTTGGCCTCCAACGCTTGGCGGAGCTCGGCCGTCTCATCTGCCTTCGCCTTCAATTCGGCTGCGGCAGCTTCGCGCGCCTTTTTGGCCTCAGCGGCAACCAACTGGCTCCTCTCCGCGGCCAGGCGTTGCTTGACTTGGTCATCGAGCGTTTCCCGATCCTTAGCGAGCTGTTCGCGCTGCTGGCTCAGCTCCTCGGATTTGCGCGCGACCTCGGCATCCTTGCTGGCAAGCTGTTCCTGAAAACGTTGGCGAGTCTCCGCGAGGAGGGGGGCCGCCAGTGACTCCGTCAGCCGGATTTCGTAGTTGCAATTGGGGCAGTTGAGGAGGGGTTCGTGCGCAGTTCCAGCCACGGTTGCTTTGAATGACATGAACCCCCCAGTACCTTTAGGCCGGAATGAACGTGATCCGGCCGGCCTCGCCGCGCTTCCTGTGCGGCTTTACCGTTATTTCGACATCCTGGTCGAACGCTGTCAGCATCCGCATCAGCTTTTCCACTGAAACCAGCTTAAATTGACCCCGGAGCAGCTTGGATAAGTCAGGTTGTTTCATTTCGACCAGTCTAGCGGCTCGGTCTCCTTTTGTTGCCTTATAAATAGACTCGGCGTCCCGCAGGCGTTGCCGAATCAGGTCAACGTGCCTTTGCGGTGTGGCAATTCCCCTGGTGGATTTCTTCTGAAACGCGTGCAGGACGTACAGGACCCTCCAGCCGCGTTGTGTAGGCCGTCCGATAGGTATCGCCGTCAAAGTTGTCGCGAATCTCCAGTACACCGCTGAAGCCTTTAAGCGGCTTCGCATTGCGCGGATGTTCGCCGAGCTGCGCTTCAAAAAGGGACTGGCCGATCTCGCTTCAGGCGGCCACGGGGAACGGGGTGCCCCCAGCCTGCAGCTTGACAATACAACCTGACAGACATCCACTGCACAATCCATGATTTTATCTATCTATACCTACAATCGGTATTGGGGTGGCCATGACAGGCGACAGCGATTTATTTGATTGGTGTGCGGCACGTCCCAGCTGGCAACAGGAAGCCATCCGGCTCTTGACCGCCAAGCCCAAGCTGGACGCTGAAGAACTCGACCAGCTTGAGGAGGCAGTAAAGAGGGACGCAAGGATCGCTGCGGGAACGTCGCCGGTCTGGCCTGCCTTGACAAAGACGCATCTCAAGGCCGGCAACAAGTTCGCTCCCGTCACCGTTCTGGGCTCGATCGGCC
>DAIMKE010000636.1:0-4480 GCA_036721875.1 Bradyrhizobium sp.
ATGGCACGATCGGACGCCGGTGCGGGCCACATCCGAAAGGCGGCGCGGTGCCGCTGGATCAGCGGCAGCGAGACATTCTCGATCACCGTGAGGTCACGGCAGAGCCGGCTGACTTGGAAGGTGCGGACGATGCCGGCGCGGGTCCGGGTCGACTGGTCGAGCGCGTTGACGCGCGCGCCGTCGAGACGGATATCGCCCCCGGACGGCTGCAGCGCGCCGCTGATAAGATTGATCAGCGTGGTCTTACCGGCGCCGTTCGGCCCGATCAACGCAGTGCGGTCGCCTTCGGCCAGCGACAGGTCGATGCCGGACGCTACCGTGAGGCCTCCGAAGGATTTGGTGACGCCGGTCAGACGCAGCCGTTCGGTCATTTTGGCCCTCGCGTGAGGCGGGTGCGCCACTTGTCGAGCAGGCCATAGAGACCCTGCGGCAGGAACAGGATGGCGACGATTAACAGCACGCCGATCACCAGCAGCCAGTGATACGGATTGATGGCGGCTGCGACGTGGCGGATGATCATGAAGGCGGGAACCCCGAGCAACGCGCCAGCGAGATGCCCGACGCCGCCGATGGTCAGCATCACCAGTCCTTCAGCCGACAGTTCGAAGCCAAGGCTGCTGAGGCCGACGACCTGGGTGGTCTGCGCCGACAACGCGCCGGCGATGCCGGCAAACGCGCCACCCAGGGTATAGACGGTAACGAGATGTCGGAACACAGGCGCGCCGACAGCCCGCATCCGCAACTGGTCCGCCTTGATGCCGCGGCAGGTGAGGCCGAACGGCGAGGCCACCAGGCGGCGCAGGCAGAAATATACAATGACGAGCACCACCAGCGTGTAGCCAAAGCCGACCCGGCCGCGCAGATCGAAGGCAAAGAGACCGAGGATGGCACGGACCGGAATATCGGCGAGGCCATCGTCGCCGCCGGTGACGGAAGCGGCCTTGTTGGCGATTTCAAGCAGCACCTGGGCAAAGGCCACCGACAACATGATCAGCGTAAGGCCTCTGGTGCGCAGCAGCAGCAGGCCGCTGGCGGCGGCGACGCCCGCGCCGGCGAGCGCGCCGATCAGCAGACCGCTCAAAGGTTCGGGCGATACGTGAAGCGCCCACAACGCCGCACTGTAGGAGCCGGCGCCGAACATCGCGGCCTGGCCGAGCGTACCGATGCCGGCCTGCCCGATTACCAATGCCAGCGACAGGGTGAAGATGACGAGGATGTTGATCCGGGTGATGAAGCCCAGATCGTCGGGAAACAACAGCGCCGCGCCAAGGCCGGCCACGATGACGGCCAGTTCGGGGCCGATCCATCCGAACCAGCGGGTTCGGATGACGGATGTCGGCATGGCGGCGATTTCGGCCATCAGGCGGCTTCCTTGCGGCCGAACAAACCCTGCGGCCGCAGCGCCAGCACGACCAGCATCGTCAGATAGAACGAGATCGAGGCAATATCGGGCAGCAGGTATTTTGCCGCGGTATCGACCACGCCCAACAGAATCGCCGCGAGAAATGTACCGAACAGCGTGCCCTGCCCGCCGACCGCGACCACGGCCAGGAACAGCACGAGATATTTCACGGGATAATTGGCTTCCATCGGCAACAGCTCGGCGCCGGCGATGCCGCCGAGGGCTGCGAGCCCCGCGCCGATCGCAAATGCCGAGGAATACAGCAGCGTGGTATTGATGCCGACCGCCTGCGCGATGCCGGCATTGTCGACTGCGGCGCGCAGCCGGATGCCGAAGCGGGAACGTTCGATGAAGACCCACAGCGCCGCACTGACGAGGAAGCCGAGCAGGATGACCGCAAGGCGATGGCGCGGGAACGACCGGAAACCGAGATCGACCGGGCCGGACAGCCACGGCGGCAGTTCGATCGCGGAGAACGAGGCGCCGAGCCACAGATTGACCAGCGCGATCGCAACAAAGGCAACCCCGATGGTCAGCAGCGCCTGATCGAGTTCGGGGCGGCGATAGACCCGCGAGATGAGATACCGCTCGATCGGCAGCGAGGCGAGCGCGGTGAACAGCACTGCCGCGGGCACGGCGAATTCGAACCGCCAGCCGGCCCGATGCATCAGAGTGACAGCGGCGAAGCCACCGAGCATGGCGAACGCGCCATGGGCCATGTTGACGACATGCATCAGGCCGAGCGCGATCGACAGGCCGACCGTGATCATGAACAGGATCATCGCATAGGCGATGCCGTCAATCATGATGCTGGCGAAAAGAGTCACGGCGACAGCCCCCGCTTACGACTGCTGCCGCTGCGAAGCGCTACTTGGCATCGGCACGTCCGTAGTCGGGCTGTTGCTCGTAGGTCTTGAATTCCTTGTGGATCAGCTTGCCGCTGGCGTCCTTCTCGACCCTGCGGATGTAGACGTTTTGAATAATGTGACGGGATTCCGGATCGATCCGCACCGGGCCGCGCGGGCTTTCCCAAGCATAGCCGCGCATCGCCGCCATCGCCGCCTCCGGATCGCGCTGGCCCTTGGTGGCCTCGACCATGCGATAGATCGCAGCGATTCCGTCAAAGCCTTCGAGTGCGGTGGCGTTGGCGACGGCCGTTGGCGCAACTGCCTTGAGCGCATCGACAAAGGCCTTGTTGGCCGCCGATTCATGCGAGCCGGAATAGAACATGCCGGACTCCAGTCCGAGCGCGGCGTCGCCGATGGCGGGCAGGTCCTTTTCGTCGGCCTCCGAGGTACCGAACAGGCGGATGCCGGCGCCCTTGAGGTCGTTGTCCTTGTAGGCCTTGATCACGGCATAGGACGGCGGGCCGCCGGGGAAGAAAATGAACACGGCTTGCGGCGCCAGGCCTTTCACCCGCTGCAGGAAGGGCGCGAAGTCGGTGGTCTTGAGGGGGACGCGGACCTTTTCGGTGACCTTGCCGCCACCGGCCTCGAACGTCTTGACGAAGGCGGTCTCGGCATCAACGCCCGGCCCGTAATCCGTCACCATGGTGACCACGGATTTGACGCCCTGCTCGAGCGCGAAACGCGCAATCGGCACGGTAATCTGCGGCAGCGTATAGGAGGTGCGGACGAGATATTTCGACTTCTCCAGCACGCTCGAGGTGGCAGCGTTGAAAACCACGGTCGGGATCTTGGCTTCCTCGACCACCGGCGCGACCGCGAAGGCGTTCGGCGTGAACACGACGCCGCCGATATATTGCACCTTGTCCTTGATCACGAGTTCCTGGGCCAGCGCCTTGGCTTCGGACGGATTGGGACCGGTGAGATCGCGGAAGATCAGTTCGATCTCTTGGCCGCCGGCGGATTTGCCGTGAATCTTCTGATAAGCCTCGATGGCCACTTTCCACGCCTCGCCGAAATTCGAGAACGGACCGGAGAACGGGGCGATGATACCGACCTTGACCGGCTCGGCCGCGACGACATTGGTAGCGAGCAGAACCGCGCTGGCGACGGCCGCCAAATGCTTGACGAGCTTCATTGCATTTCCTCCAGATGTTGACACCCAACCGGCCTGCCCAGGCAGGCAAGGGCGATTGTTCGCGATTATTTCCTGACCACCCGCACCGGCAGCGAGCTCAACGCACGCAGGCCGCTACTGTCGCGATAGACCGCCTCGCCAGTGATCTCGATCGACGCCACGCGGTTGGCCAACGCAGACAGCACGGCCTCACCCTCGAGCCGCGCCACCATCTGGCCGACGCAGCCATGGATACCGGTGCCAAATCCAATATGGCCGGCGACGCGGCGGGTGATGTCGAGCTGGTCGGGACGTTCCCACCGGGTCTCGTCGCGGTTGGCGGAAGCCAGCAGCAGCAGCACCTTCTCGTGCTTGCCGATCCGCACACCGGCGATTTCGGTTTCGTGCGGCGTGGTGCGGAACACGTAAGGCGCTGCGGAATCGTAGCGCAGGGTCTCGTCGAAGGCGGCGCGCGCCAGCGACGGCTTGGCGGCGAGGATCGCCCACTGGTCCGGGTGCCGGGCCAGATTGAAGAGTGCCATGCCGAGGCCGCTGATGGTGGTGTCGAGTCCCGCCGACAGGAAGGAACGGACCAGCAACGGCGCTTCGTCCGCGGTGATTTCGCCGGTGTCGACGGCCTCATAAACCTGGGCGCCGAAACTGCCGGGCGCGAGCGCCTCGCGTTGGCACTTCGCAGTCACCCATGGCAGCACCACGGGCGCGTGCGCCATCAGGTTGCGGAAATAATCGTTCTCCGGCCCCATGCCGGCGAACACCATCGCGCCGTAGGTCAGCAGATGTTCGCGGCCCTCGGTATCGATCCCGAGCGCGTCTGGAAACACGCTGAGCGGAAACACTTCGGCCAGATCGCGGATCGCGTCGAACGATCCCCGTGCGACGAGGCCGTCGACCAGCGCGGCCGCCTTGGCCTTGAAGGCATCCTCCAGCGACTTCATCGCACCCGGCGACATGATTCGGGCAAGCACCTTGCGGGTGCGCGTATGCATCGGCGGGTCGACTTCGAGAATGATGCTCGGCGGTCGCCAGGGCTTGGTC
>DAIMKE010000637.1:0-4477 GCA_036721875.1 Bradyrhizobium sp.
CATTCCCCGCGAAGGCGGGGAATCCAGTACGCCGCGACTTCTCGGCTCGAACTCCGGCCTCTGGGATACTGGGTCACCCGCATGCGCGGGTGACGACAAGCCGAGTCGCCGTTAGGTCAGCGCCTCTGACCATCTTTGCCCATTGCAGCCGGCCATAATTCTCGTCTAGAACAGGCCCGGAACGCCGTCCCGGCAACAAACCGTCAATGGTTTTGGCCGAGGATTGGGGGCGTCCAAAGGGTCTGGCAATGCTGATTTGCAGCGAAAAGCGTGGAGTTCGGGGTGGAGCGGCCAAGGCTGCCTTCATGTTTGCCCCCGCTCGCCCGGCTGCGTCCGCGCCCACCCTCCTTCTCGGCGGGCTTCTGCTTCTTATCGGCCCCTGAGGGCCGTCTGGGCATTTGCGCCTGGGCACTCAGGGGTTCGTACGAGATCACCAGACCCTGCAGCGCCTTTTGAACCGGCGCTCATACCCAAAAGGAATTCAGAACATGACCACCGCCAGCAAGTCCGAGAAGGACCGCGTCATCATTTTCGACACCACCCTGCGCGACGGCGAGCAGTGCCCGGGCGCCACCATGACCTACGAGGAAAAGCTCGAGGTCGCCGAAATGCTGGACGACATGGGCGTCGACGTCATCGAGGCCGGCTTCCCGATCACCTCGGAGGGCGACTTCCAGGCGGTCAGCGAAATCGCCCGCCGCTCCAAGAACGCCGTCATCGCCGGCCTGTCCCGCGCCCATCCCAAGGACATCGACCGCTGCGCCGAAGCGGTGAAGTTTGCAAAGCGCGGCCGCGTCCACACCGTGATCGCAACCTCGCCGCTGCACATGCGCGTCAAGCTGAACATGACGCCGGAGCAGGTGATCGAACTGTCGATTGCCAACGTCAGTCGCGCCCGCAACCAGATCGACGATGTCGAATGGTCCGCCGAGGACGGCACCCGCAGCGAGATGGATTATCTGTGCCGCATCGTCGAGGCCGTCATCAAGGCCGGTGCCACCACGGTCAACATCCCTGACACCGTTGGTTATACGGTGCCGGAGGAATACACCCACTTCATGCGCACCCTGATCGAACGGGTGCCGAACTCCGACAAGGCGATCTTCTCCGTCCATTGCCATAACGACCTCGGCATGGCGGTGGCGAACTCGCTGGCCGGCATCGCCGGCGGCGCGCGGCAGGTCGAATGCACCGTCAACGGCATCGGCGAGCGGGCGGGCAACGCCGCGCTCGAGGAGATCGTGATGGCGATCAACGTCCGCAACGACAAATTCCCGTGGTGGAACAGGATCGACACCACGCAACTCACGAGGGCCTCGAAGCTGGTCTCGGCGGCGACCTCGTTCCCGGTGCAGTACAACAAGGCGATCGTCGGCCGTAACGCCTTCGCGCACGAGAGCGGCATCCACCAGGACGGCGTGCTGAAGGACGCATCGACCTACGAGATCATGCGCCCCGAAATGGTCGGCCTGAAGCAGTCCTCGCTGGTGCTGGGCAAGCATTCCGGCCGTCATGCGTTCGTGCACAAGCTGGAAGAGATGGGCTACAAGCTCGGAGCCAACCAGCTGGAAGACGCGTTCGCGCGCATGAAGGCGCTGGCCGATCGCAAGAAGGATATCTACGACGAAGATATCGAGGCGCTGGTCGACGAGAACATGGCGGCCTCGCACGACCGCATCAAGCTGACCTCGCTGACGGTCATCGCCGGCACCCACGGTCCGCAGCGCGCCACGATGAAGCTCGATATCGACGGCCAGATCAAGATCGAGGAAGCCGAAGGCAACGGGCCGGTCGATGCGGTCTTCAACTGCATTAAGGCGCTGGTGCCGCACGAGGCGAAACTCGAACTGTACCAGGTCCACGCCGTCACCGAAGGCACCGACGCGCAGGCGGAAGTGTCGGTGCGGCTCGCGCACGAGGGCCGCTCGATGACCTCGAAGGCCGCCGATCCGGATACGCTGGTCGCCTCCGCAAAGGCCTATCTCGGTGCGCTGAACAAGATCGTCATGAAGCGCCAGCGCGACATGCCGGCGCAGGCGGCGGGCTGACCATCCATCCGGAATGACATTGGCAACGAACGGGTGACGCGGCGCTTCGGCGCCGCGTTTTTCCTTCTCGAGCCCGTGTCACGGCGCGGTCGATACTCGTTAACTCGCCGGCCCGACATCGGTGTTGCGCCTCGCCCTGATTGCGTCGAACAGGCCCGTCAGCCAACAGGCCGGGCAGCCACCCAGCAGCAAGACCGCACCGATCAGCAGGGCCGGGAACAGCCAGCCATTGCCGTATGTAAACGCCACAACGACCAGCGCGATGGCCCCGAGGCCGCGCATGACGTGAATGGCAAGTGAGCGATTGCAGTGCATGCGTCTTCCTCGCGTTGGAACAGATGGCGCGCCACGCCGGTGTTCGTCGATGGCAATGCGACCCGGTCTACCACCCTGGACGAGATGAAGCGTTGTGTGAGTTGATCCGTTGCGATGCCGATAGCTGCGGCGGCAGCAATGGCAGGACGTGTGCGGCCACCCACACCAGCATTGGCCGGCCGAGCGCGCTCGCCATTCCGGCGATCAGGGCCGCCATGCCGAGATTCCAGATCAGGATCATGATCGTTGCATCCAGGCTGTGCAGCAGCGATAGCGCGAACGAGGTCATGGCGGCGACCGCCAATCCTCCCACCGCACTCACCACGGTCGGTCGCAGTGGCGCCGCATAGCGCAGCATGATCAGCATTGCGACCGAGAGCGGCGCGCTGGTCATCACGAGCGTTGCAAAGCAGCGGGCGGCTTCGCCGATCCGGATGCCATCCGGGCTCATGCTCACCCAATCGGTCAGGCAACCGTAGCCGATCGTCGACACCCATATCGCCAGCGCCGGTAGCGGCAGCAGGAGCCACCAGCGCCGGGATTCGGGCAGGTTCAGCTTGAAAGACGCCAACGCCGCCAGCACGGTCGTCGCAAGTGCGCCAAGCATGCCGACGACAAAAACCGGCTGCTCCAGGCGCATCGAGAGGTCCGGTCGCACCCCATGGATGAGGCAAAGCAGCGCCAGAAGCAGCGCGGCCAGCGCGAGCCAAACGCAGGTACGTCGCAGCGGAGAGGCCAGCCTCCGAACGGGAGTCGCCGAGTCGACGAGTGCATCGATGAGTTCAGACGTATTCCTCACGGCGCTTCGCCTTTCAGCAGTTTGCGCAGGTTCCTGATGGCGCGATGGGTGGCGACCTTGAGCGCGGAAATCGATCGGCCGCTGGCTCGCGATGCCTCCTTCAACGACATTTCCTCGAGCTTCATCATCCTGATCGCGTCGCGCTGGTCGGGCGGCAGCTTGTCGATGGCGCCTACGAGCGCAATCTCGGCCGACCTCTCGGCCAGTATCTTCGCCGGAGGCGCGGCAAAGGTTTCATGCTCCGGCGACAATTCAGTCTCGCGGGACCTCCTGCGTTTTTGCCGGCGCAATTGGTCGATGACGCGGCGATGGGCGATGGCGACCAGCCAGGGCCCAAACGGCCGCTTCGGATCGTAGGTCTGCCTGATCGAGTGAACCGTCATCAGCACGTCCTGGACCGCGTCCTCCAGATCGCTCGAAGATCCCAGATATTTGATCGCGATCGATCGGACGTAGGGCTCGATCTCGGTGAGCAATGTACGGTACGCCTCGCGATCGCCATCCTGGGCCCGCGTCATCAGGGCTGACCATTGCCCCCGGTTTCCGGACGCAGGCGTTCGAACGAGCGTCAGCCTGGGAGTCTCGCCGTATGGGGAATTTTCCCTGCTGGGACCCGGCATCCTGAAGGCTCATTCTCCTGATCCGATGCCCGGACTGGATACACCGGCGTCTCCGGCCACGACAGAACAGAATTTCTTGTTCTGCCGCTAACCTTGGCCGCGGCTCCTTCGAAGCTCCAGTCGTGAACCCTGCGAAGTCCACGGCCGCTGCCGGCGTGGGCGGCGTAACATTTGCGGCTGCTGGAACGTAACTCATCCAGATCAACAGGGAGAATACCATGCTTACCCGCCGAACCGTTCTTGGAGCCGTGCTGGCTGCCGGAGCGCTCGCTTCTTCGCCGGCATTGGCCGACAGCGCACACGCGTTCGACTCCAAGGCCTTCGCCGCGGCTCAGAAAGCGGGCAATCCCATTTTGATCGCAGTCCATGCGCCGTGGTGTCCGACCTGCAAGGCACAGGCGCCGATCGTTGGCGATCTGAAAGCGGATCCAAGGTTCAAGGATCTGGTCTATTTCGTCATCGATTTCGACAGCCAGAAGGACCTGCTCAAACGTTTCGGCGTCCGTGCGCAATCGACGCTGATTGCCTTCAAGGGCGAAAAGGAGGAGGGCCGCTCGGTCGGCGATACAAGGCGTGACTCGATCTTTTCCATGGTCGCGAAGGCGGTCTGACCCAACGGGAGAAGCCGTGACAGTCGAACGAGCCAAGATCCGAACGAGGTTGGATCCGGCCTCGCGGCGAGCCGTCATCGCGGG
>DAIMKE010000638.1:0-4474 GCA_036721875.1 Bradyrhizobium sp.
ATCCGGAACTGAAAGCGGCGACACGGCTGCCAGAACATCTGCAATGGCGCTGGGTTTCCGTCTCTCTTCGGAATTGATCGCGGGCGTTGTCGTCGGGGCGGCGATTGGCTGGGGGGTCGACCGTTGGTTGTCGACAACGCCGTTCGGTCTCATCGTGTTTTTGCTACTCGGTTTTACGGCCGGCGTGGTCAACGTGGTGAGGTCTGCAGGCGTAGCCTCGCGCAAACGCTGAGCATCGACGGGAAGTCACGACATTTGAATTCGATTGCCGGCAAGGCCGGTGGATAAAGAGCGGCCCGGATGAAAATCGACCCAATCCACCAGTTCAACATCGAACCCCTCTTCACGATCGGCCAGATCGGCAACCACACGATCGCCTTCACCAACTCGTCGCTCTACATGTTCATCACGGTGGCGGTGATCTCGCTGCTGATGATCGGCGGCATGGCGAGAGGGCAGCTCGTTCCGGGGCGGATTCAGTCGATCGCCGAAATCTCCTACGAGTTCGTCGCCTCGACGATCCGTTCGACCGCCGGCGCGGAAGGCATGAAGTTCTTCCCGCTGATTTTCTCGCTGTTCATGTTCATCTGCGTCTCGAACCTGATCGGCATCATCCCCTACACGTTCACGGTTTCGAGCCATATCATCGTCACCGTGGCGCTGGCGCTGCTGGTCTTCTTCACGGTGCTGATCTACGGCGTCTACAAGAACGGCCTCAAATTCTTCAAGCTTTTCGTGCCGACCGGCGTCCCGATGTACATCCTGCCGCTGGTCATGTTCATCGAAATCCTGTCGTTCTTCCTGCGCCCGGTTTCGCATAGCGTGCGCCTGTTCGCCAACATGCTGGCCGGCCACATCGCGCTGAAGGTGTTCGCGGGCTTCGTGGCCATGCTCGGCGTCTCGCTCGGCGCCATCGGCTGGTTCGGCGGCATATTGCCGCTGGCGCTCACCGTCGCGCTGACCGCGCTCGAACTGCTGGTCGCGTTCCTGCAGGCCTACGTCTTCGCGATCCTGACCTGCATCTACCTCAACGACGCCATTCATCCGGGACACTAAGCGGTCCGGGGAATTTCCACCCACACTTCGTCTTACCTCTCAAGGAGCTCTAGAAAATGGAACCGGCAGCAGCAAAACTTATCGGCGCGGGCATCGCATGCATCGGCATGGGCGGCGCGGGCGTCGGCGTGGGCATCATCTTCGGCAACTACCTCGCCGCAGCGGTGCGCAATCCTTCTGCAGCCCAGGGCCAGTTCGGTAACCTGATCTTCGGCTTCGCCGTGACCGAAGCGCTCGGCATTTTCTCGCTGCTGATCGCACTGCTGCTGCTGTTCGTTCCGCTCTGAGCTGCCCCTTCCCGCGCCGCCTCCGGGCGGCGCGCCTGACAGCAACAGGAGAATTCCGTGGCTGAAAAAAGTCATGGTACCGGTGCCCACACCGGAGCAGACGGCGGACACGGCGGAGGATTTCCTCCGTTCGAGTCGAGCACGTTTGCTTCGCAGCTGGTGTCGCTCGCCATCGCGTTCGTCGCGCTCTATCTGATCGTGTCTCGCATTGCGCTGCCGCGCGTCGGAAGCGTGATCGATGCACGCCAGAACGCAATCGAGGGCGATCTGGCGCAGGCACAGAAGCTGAAGGACGAGTCCGACGCTGCGCTGAGGGCTTACGAAACGGACCTCGCCGCCGCGCGTTCACGGGCGCAAGCCATCGGTAGCGAGACCCGCGAGAAGCTGAACGCAGCCTCGGAAGCCGAGCGCAAGACGCTGGAAGACCAGCTCAACGGCAAGCTTGCCGCCGCCGAGAAGCAGATCGCGGCGACCCGCGAAACCGCAATGAGCAACGTTCGCGGCATTGCCGCGGATGCGGCCGGCGCCATCGTGCAGCGCCTCACCGGCGTACTGCCCGACAGCAAGGCGGTGAACAGCGCCGTCGACGCGTCGTTGAAGGGATAGGCTGATGTTCGCTCAACCGGAAACCTGGGTAGCAATTGCCTTCGTCATCCTGATGGTGCTGTTCGCCTATCTCGGCATCCACAAGACCGTGCTGACGGCGCTCGATCACCGCGCCGAGCGCATCAAGGCCGAACTCGACGAGGCGCGGCGGCTGAAGGAAGACGCCGCCAAGCTGCTCGCCGAATACAAGGCCAAGCGCAGCAGCGCCGAGCGCGAGGCCGAAGAGATCATCGCGAACGCCAGGGCCGAAGCCGAGCGCGTCGCGATCGAGACCAAGGCCAAGATGGAAGACTTCGTCGCCCGCCGCACCAAGACCGCCGAGGGCAAGATCGCACTCGCCGAAGCCCAGGCGCTGGCCGACGTTCGCGCCGCCGCCGCCAACGCCGCAGTCTCGGCCGCCTCGACCATCCTGTCGCAGTCGGTCAAGGGCTCGGTCGCCGACGACTTGCTCGCCAAGGGCATTGCCGAAGTTCGCTCCAAGCTGAACTGATCGGTTTCAACAGCAAAAGAAAAAGCCGGTGCGAGACGCTCGCACCGGCTTTTTTGTTGCTGTCACTGCTTCCTTCGCGGCGCGGGGCGCTCGGGTTTCAGGGCCTGCGGGTCGAAACCGACATAGAAGATGTAGGTGTCGCCGACCACGCCCGACGGCGCCGGGTAGGTCAGATCCTCGGCCACCAGCGTGAATGGCTCGCTGCCGGTTTCCGTCATGTTGACGGTGGTCTGGTAGGCCTTGGTGGCGATGGTCTTTTCATTGACGCCGCCCTGTACCACCGCGACACGGATCGGAACCTGCACTGACGACGGAGCGCCGGCGGGACCGGCGATGACGCGGCCCTGAATGCCGATCCGTGCGGTGATCACCCCGCCATTGACGGTGCATTCGCGGGCCATCTTGGAGATCGTGGCCTGAAAGCGCAGATCGTTGCCGACCGGCTGCTTGCCGGGCGGCGCCACCGCATAGGTCCCCGCACCGGCGCGCACCGTGACCGGTGGACAGGTCAGGTCGCCGGTGTCCTGCTCGACCGCCGCCCCGGGCGTGGCCGCAGCCGGCTCTTCCGATTTGCCGCCAAACAGGCCCTTGAAACGGTCGGTCAGCGATTGCGCCTTCGTAGGGGCAGCCATCAGGCAGGCCATCCCACCCGCTAGCGCAGCCGCGATCACCACCCTTGCCAATCGATTGTCACCCATGCGACGTCCCTGACATCCCATCGTCCACGTCATTGTTCCGGCGGCCTTATAACAGCCCAATGGCGGCGAACCCAAGGCACCCAAAAGTAGGACAGGATCGAAGGTTCAGCCACGAAAATCCTCATGAAGCAGGCCGAACAGCAGATGGTCCTGCCAGACGCCGTTGATGCAGAGATAGCGCCGCGCCAGCCCTTCGCGGGTAAAGCCGCACTTCTCCAGCACCCGGATCGACGGCCGGTTGGAGGGGATGCAGGCGGCCTCGATGCGGTGCAGATTGAGCTCGCCGAACAGCGTCGGCAACAGCACGCGCAGCGCCGTCGTCATGTAGCCGCGGGTGGCATGGGGCTCGCCGACCCAGTAGCCGATGGTGCCGGCCTGCACGATGCCGCGGCGGACATTGGCGAGCGTGATGCCGCCGACCATGGTGCCGTCCGACTCCCGGAAGATGATGAACGGATAGGAGCGGTCGGCCGCGATATCCTCGGCGTAGCGGCGCAAGCGGCGGCGGAACCCGGCGCGGGTGAGGTCGTCCGACGGCCAGATCGGCTCCCACGGCGTCAGGTAGGCGCGGCTGCTTTCCCGCAGTTGCGCCCATTGCACGAAATCCGCCATCTGCGGCGCGCGCAGCAGCAGGCCGTGGCCGCGCGGCATAAGCGCGGCCGGTCCGCTGGATGGCAAACGAAACAGGGCCATGCCGTAACTCCCCACGCCCCTCACATCATTGGCGCACGATCCTCGCGGAAGACCGGTGCCTGCTCTTCCCGATCCTGCACTAGTGCAGCAGCGTCTTCGCCTTCGACCGGGTCAATCCTTCCGCAAAAGACACCGCCGTGTCCAGACCCCTGCCGGTGCCGAGCGCCACCACGGCCGGCCGGCTGCGCGACAACAGTGCGTGCGCGGCGTTGCGGGTCGATTCGACGCTGACCGCATCGATCCGCGCCACCAGTTCTTCCACCGTCAGCGGCCGCCCATAAGCCAGAATGTGCCGCGCCAGCTGTTCGGCGCGCGAGGAACAGCTCTCCAGCGCCAT
The DNA here is from genome assembly GCA_036721875.1 of Bradyrhizobium sp. Classification (GTDB taxonomy): domain Bacteria; phylum Pseudomonadota; class Alphaproteobacteria; order Rhizobiales; family Xanthobacteraceae; genus Bradyrhizobium. The sequence goes on from DAIMKE010000638.1 coordinate 4,168, forward strand.
CAGGAGCCCGGCCTTCATCTGCGCCTTGGCGCGGGCGATCTCGGCTTCGGTGAGGGTTTCGACCGCATCGTTGATGACGTCCACGATCACTTCCATCATCTCGGGCGCATCGGCGGGATCGGTGCCGGTATAGAGGCCGAAAAAGCCGGTGTCGGCATAGGGCGCGTGGAACGTATAGATCGAGTAGCACAGGCCGCGCTTCTCGCGCACTTCCTGGAACAGCCGCGACGACATTCCGCCGCCGAGCGTGTTGGTGAACACCTGCAGCGAGAACAGCGACAGGTCGCTCTGCGGCACGCCTTCGAGC
>DAIMKE010000639.1:0-4474 GCA_036721875.1 Bradyrhizobium sp.
CCGACCGCGCAAAGGATTTTCCAAAAAAGCCGGTCTATGTCCTCGGCACCGGCGAGAGCGTGGAAACCCCGATGGTCAGCCAGATGGAGACGTTCAATTCCTCGCGCGCCTTCAAGGTCGCCGGTCCCCTGGCCTTCAAGGAAGCCGGCATCACCCACAAGGACGTCGATCACCTGATGATCTACGACGCCTTTGCGCATCTGCCGCTTTTTGGCCTGGGCGATCTCGGCTTCATGCCGCACGAAGAAACCGGCAAGTTCATCGCCGACGGCAACACCCGCCCCGGCGGCAAGCTGCCGCTCAACACCAATGGCGGCGGGCTCAGCTACATGCATTCCGGCATGTACGGCATGTACGCGCTGCAGGAAAGCGTGCGGCAGATGCGCGGCATCGCGCCCGCCCAGGTCAAGGATGCGAAAATCTCGGTCTGCCACGGCGTCGGCGGCATGTTCGCAGCGAGCGGCACGATCATCTTTACGAACGAGAAGTAGGACTGGCGACCTCGCGATTTGTCATTGCCGGGCTTGACCCGGCAATCCATCCCCTTCTGAAGGATGGATGCGCGGGTCAAGCCCGCGCATGACGAGTGGAGGTTCGCGTCGACCACCAGAAACAGGACGGAAAACATCATGGCAAAATCACTGCAAGACAAGGTCATCATCGTCACCGGCGCAGGCCGCGGCATCGGGCGCGAGATCGCGCTGCTCTGCGCCGCGGAGGGCGCCAAGGTCGTGGTCAACGATCCCGGCGGCGCGTCCGATGGCGCGGGCACGTCGGCGGCGCCCGCCGAGGAAGTGGTCGAGGAGATCAAGAAGCGCGGTGGCATCGCGGTTCCCAACTTCGAGTCGGTGGCCGAAGCGATCCCCGCGAGCAAGATCGTCAAGACCGCAACCGATCATTTCGGCCGGCTCGACGGCGTCGTCAACAACGCCGGCATCCTGCGCGACATGATCTTCCACAAGATGAGCGTGGAAGCCTTCGAGGCCGTCATCAAGGTGCACCTGATGGGCTCGTTCTACGTCTCGCACGCCGCGGCACGGATCTACCGCGAACAGGAGAGCGGCTCGTTCGTGCACTTCACCTCGACCTCCGGCCTGATCGGCAATTTCGGCCAGGCCAACTACGCCGCCGCCAAGCTCGGCATCGTCGGCCTGTCGAAATCGATCGCGCTCGACATGGGCCGCTTCAACGTGCGCTCGAACTGCGTCTCGCCGTTCGCCTGGACCCGCATGATCGGTACCATCCCGACCGAGACCGAAGCCCAGAAGGCCCGGGTCGAGAAGATCAAGCAGATGGGTCCGGAAAAGATCGCGCCAGTGTGCGCTTATCTCATGTCCGATGCCGCCAAGGACGTCACGGGGCAAATCTTCGGCGTACGCATGAACGAGATCTTCCTGTTCAGCCAGAACCGCCCGCTGCGCTCGGTGCATCGCAGCGAAGGCTGGACGCCACAGACCATTGCGGAGCACGGCATGCCGGCGCTGAAGGATTCCTTCTATAAGCTCGACCGTTCGGCGGACATCTTCCCCTGGGATCCGATCTGAGCCACGGGCGACGCGGCCGTAGGATGGGTAGAGCGAAGCGAAACCCATCGAATCCTTGCGCGGAGACATGATGGGTTTCGCTGCGCTCTACCCATCCTACAAATCTGCTACCACGCTCAGCCCACCCTACGAGAGCTACAGGCTTCTGCCAGACCTCATCCTGAGGAGCTTGCGAAGCAAGCGTCTCGAAGGATGAAGGCCGGGATGCGGCAGCAGGGCTACATGGTTCGAGACGGCGCTTACGCGCCTCCTCACCATGAGGCCCGGGAGCTGCTGCGCCGCACCACCATCTCTGATTGCTTCCTCGCGAGTCCGCCCGCTTTATGCCTGATTACGGGCGGATGTTTTCCTTCCAATAAAAAACGGGAGGAAATCATGACAAGCTCACTGACCTTTTCCGATTCCCAACAGCAAGGCGGCGGTTTCGACCGCCGCAAGATACTGACAGGCGCAGCCGCACTTGCCGCCTCCGCCGTCACGATGAAGACGGCTTCTGCCGCCTCCGTCGCACCGCTTGGACAGACCGGCGTGCCGACCACCGCAGCGCCGCCCCTGCCGCTCGGTCCGCTATCCGGCGCGCGCTATCCGGACGCCCGACTGGAGTCGATGAAGAAGCCGAAGGTTTCGTTCGGGCCGACCGGCTTTCCGGCCTTCGCCGGCACCATGGCGGTCGAGCGGGTCGCGACCGGCTTCCGTTGGGCCGAAGGTCCGGTCTACTTTCCGGCCGGGCGCTATGTCCTCTTCAGCGACATTCCCAATAACCGCATCATGCGCTTCTCGGAAGACGACGGTCACGTCAGCGTCTATCGGCAGCCGTCGATGAACTCGAACGGCAACACGATCGACCGCGAGGGACGGCTGATCACCTGCGAACATTCCGGACGCCGCGTCACCCGGACCGAACTCGACGGCTCGATCACCATCATCGCCGACAAGTTCAACGGCAAGAGACTGAACTCGCCGAACGACGCCGTCGTCGCCGCCGACGGTTCGATCTGGTTCTGCGACCCCGCCTACGGCATCGGCGGCTTTTACGAAGGCATCAAGGCCGATGCCGAGCAGGACAAGAAAAACGTCTACCGGGTCGATCCGAAATCCGGCGACATCAAGATGGTGGTCGACGACTTCGTGCAGCCGAACGGCCTCTGCTTCTCGCCCGACGAGAAGAAGCTCTACATCTGCGATACCGGCTTCACCGACGGGCCGGACAACCCGTCGCATATCCGCGTGTTCGACGTCGATCTTTCGGCCGGCAAGCTTTCGAACAGCAAGGTATTTGCGGACATCCCCAAGCCCAGCATCACCGACGGACTGCGCTGCGACACCGCGGGACGCCTGTGGTGCTCGGTCGGCTGGGGCGATCCGAACGAGGACGGCGTGCGCTGCTACACGCCGGATGGCGACCTGCTCGGCAAGATACACATTCCGGAAACGGTCGCCAATCTGTGCTTCGGCGGCCAGCAGCGCAACCGGCTCTATATCTGCGGCTCGTCATCGCTCTATGCGGTGTACACCAGCGCGCAGGGTGCGATGAAGCCGTAAGCGCCCTCCGCCGTCATTGCGAGTGCAGCGAAGCAATCCATCTCACCGCGAATGCGGATGCATGGATTGCTTCGTCGCTTCGCTTCTCGCAATGACGGGGTGAGGCCATCGCCTCCCTCACCCGCTGTTCCGCAGCCCCGCCGATATGCCGTTGATCGTCAGCTGAATCCCGCGCAGCACCTGTTCGTCCGGGTTCTGCGCGCGGTGCTCCTTCAGCAGTTCCACCTGCACGTGATTGAGCGGATCGAGATAAGGGAAGCGGTTGCGGATCGAGCGATCGAGCAGCGGGTTGCCCTGCAACAGCCGTTCATTCCCCATGATGTCGAGCAGCGTCTCGATGGAAGAATGCCACTCGCGCCGGATGCGCCCGAAGATGCTTTCGCGCAGTTTCACATCGGGCACCAGTTCGGCGTAGCGCGAGGCGATCGCGATCGAGCTCTTGGCCAGCACCATGTCCATGTTCGACAGCAGCATGCGGAAGAACGGCCACTCGCGATAGAGTTCCTGCAGGAACGGCATGCCCTGCTCCGGATGCTCCGTGACCCATGTCTCGACGGCGGTGCCAAAACCGTACCAGCCCGGCAGCATCAGCCGGCATTGCGCCCAGCTGAACACCCACGGAATCGCCCGCAGGTCCTCGATCTCGCGGGTCTTCTTGCGCGATGCCGGACGGCTGCCGATGTTCAGCGTCGCGATCTCGTTGATGACGGTCGAGCCCCAGAAATAGTCGGCAAAACCCTCGGTCTCGTAGACCAGGCCGCGATAGGCGCGGAACGCCAGCGCCGACAACTGATCCATCGCCGTCAGATATTCCTTGCGCGGCGCACTTTGCCGGGGATGCAGCAGGCTTGCTTCCAGGGTGGCGGCCGCCAGGATCTCCAGATTGTTGCGGCCGACTTCGGCGTTGGAATATTTGCTGGAGATGATCTCGCCCTGCTCGGTGATGCGGATCTGGCCGTTCACCGCACCACCCGGCTGCGCGATGATGGCGTCATAGCTCGGTCCGCCGCCGCGGCCGACCGATCCGCCGCGGCCGTGGAACAGCCGCAGACGCACGTGGTGGCGCTCGAACACTTCCACCAGCCCGATCTCGGCCTTGTAGAGCTCCCAGCCGGAGGTGACGAAGCCGCCGTCCTTGTTGCTGTCGGAATAGCCCAGCATCACCTCCTGCACGCTGCCGCGGCTGTCCACCAGCTTGCGGTAATCGTGCATCGACAGCATCCGGTCCATGATTCCGGACGACGCCTGCAGGTCCTCGATGGTCTCGAACAGCGGCACGATATTGATCGCGCTGCGGCCGGACGGATTGACGAGGCCGACCTCCTTCAAGAGCACCGCGACCTCGAGCATGTCGGACATGCCCTTGCACATCGAGATGATGCATTGGG
>DAIMKE010000640.1:0-4471 GCA_036721875.1 Bradyrhizobium sp.
GTCCTGGAGCGTGGCGAGCTATGCGCTGTTTCGCTTCCTGACCGGCGCCGGCATCGGCGGCGAATATACCGCGATCAATTCGACGATCCAGGAACTGGTACCGGCGCGCTACCGCGGCTGGACTGATTTGGTGATCAACGGCAGCTTCTGGATTGGCGCCGCGATGGGCGCGGTCGCCGCCATCGTGCTGCTCGATCCCAAGCTGTTCGCAGCCGACCATGGTTGGCGGCTGGCCTATCTCATCGGTGCAGGTCTAGGCCTGATCGTGCTGTTCATGCGGATGTGGATTCCGGAAAGCCCGCGCTGGCTGATGATCCACGGCCGCCCCGATCAGGCGCACGCCATCGTCGACGACATCGAGAAGGGCGCGACCCTGCACCCGGACCATCGCGCGGACGAAACGCTGCCGAAGGTGAGGCTGCAGATGCGCAGCCATACGCCGCTCGGCGAGGTGGCGCATACCCTGTTCACCAAGTATCGTACCCGCTCGCTGGTTGGCCTCGTGCTGATGGGCTCGCAGGCGTTCTTCTACAACGCCATCTTCTTCACCTTCGCGCTGGTGCTGACCGACTTCTTCGGCATCCCGGCAAACGATGTCGGCTGGTACATCCTGCCGTTCGCGGCGGGAAATTTCCTCGGGCCGCTTTTGCTCGGTCGTCTCTTCGATACGCTGGGCCGCCGCACCATGATCACCGTGACCTATGGCGTCTCGGGTGTGCTGCTTGCAGTCTCCGGTTATCTGTTTTCGATCGGCGTGCTCACCGCGCAGACCCAGACGATCGCATGGATGGTGATCTTCTTCTTCGCCTCGCCGGCGGCGAGTGCCGCCTATCTCACCGTCAGCGAGACGTTTCCGCTGGAGGTCCGGGCGCTGGCGATCGCGCTGTTCTACGCGATCGGTACCGGAATTGGCGGCGTGGCGGGGCCGGCTTTGTTCGGCGCGCTGATCGACACCGGATCGCGCACCAGCGTTTTCGCGGGCTACCTGTTCGGGGCGGCCCTGATGATTGTGGCAGCAGCGGTCGCCTGGCGATACGCCATCGCAGCCGAGCGAAAATCGCTCGAAACAGTTGCACGGCCGCTGGCATTTGTGGAGTAGGATGAGATGAACCAGGATCTGGCCGAAATGGCATTGGAAGACGATATCGCCGGTAACGATCAGGCCGCGCCGGAAACCGTTCCGGTGCCGCGCTCGCTCGTGCCGCATCTGAGCGAAACCGCGATCCTGCTCGACATCGACGGCACGCTGCTCGACCTGATGCCGACGCCGCGCGAAGTCTGGGTGCCGCCGGGCTTGTCGATGACGCTCAATCGCCTGGTCGAAAGAACCGGCGGCGCGCTGGCGCTGGTCAGCGGCCGGTCGCTCAACGACATCGATCTGATTTTCGCGCCCGATGTATTTGCGGCCGTCGGCGGCCATGGTGCTGAGATGCGGATCGAACTGGACAGCGATTCGGTAGCTGCGCACGCGCCGCCGATGGACAAGGAATTGAAGCGGCGTCTCGCCGCCATCGCGAAGCTGAGCCCGGGGATACTGCTCGAAGACAAGGGCTATTCGCTCGCGCTGCATTACCGCCTCGCGCCGCAGGCGGAGAAGGCGATCTATGAAGCGGTGTCGCTGATCAGGGCCGATCTGCCCAACGCGCCCATTGAAGTGTTGCCGGGAAAATACGTCTGCGAGATCAAGCATTCCGGCTTCACCAAGGCCAGCGGCGTGCTCGAACTGATGACGCGCGAACCGTTCAGGGGCCGCCGGCCGCTCTTCATCGGCGACGACGTTACCGACGAGACGGTGTTTGCGATCATGCCGGACTTCGATGGCCTGGCTTTCTCGGTCGGTCGCCGGGCCATGGGCGTGTCCGGCCACTTCGACTCGCCAAACGATGTCAGGCAATTCCTTACACACCTGCTTGATGACGAAAGCGACGTCGCTCGGCCATAATGTGTCCGGTCCCGTCGGGATTCGGTCACAGATTTTCTTGGCTGCTGCCGAGGTTCGCGATGAATTTTATTTTTCGTGAGTTCCGGTGAGTTCCTCCACTCCTCAGCCCGAATTTGGTTTCAATTCGTTGAAAGGGTGATCAGGAACCATATTGATGAATGGCTGTTAACACGCGCACCTACAGGAGGGGACTTGTGAACCTCGTCGTCGTCTCTAACCGCGTTTCGCGTGGAAAACCGAACGAACCCATGACGGGGGGACTGGCAGCCGCGCTGCTGCCGATTGTCGAGAAGTCCGGCGCGATCTGGGTCGGTTCCAGCGGCAGGGTCCGCGACGGGAACCAGAAGGAACCTTTCGCTGAGATCGAAGCCCTGGGTACCGGCGCGCTGGCGATGCTCGATCTGCCGGCGGCGCACTACGGCGGCTATTACGAAGGGTTCGCAAATTCGGCGCTGTGGCCGGCGTTGCATTCCCGCGCCGATCTCATCCGCGCCTCTCAGGAAGACTATGCCAGCTACCGGGAAGTAAACGCCTTCATGGCGCGCGCGCTGCTGCGCTTCCAGAAGCCGCAGTCGGCATTCTGGATCCAGGACTATCATTTCCTCGCGCTCGGCGCGGAACTGCGCACGCTCGGCGTCAGGCAGCCGATCGGCTTCTTCCTGCACACGCCATGGCCGACGCGCGTCGTGATCGGCGGGGTGCCGAACCATCGCGAACTGATCGAGGCGATGCTGGCGTACGATTTGATCGGTTTCCAGACCGAGGAGGACTGCGAGAATTTCCTGTCCTACGCCGAGCAGGATCTCGGCCTCGTCGTGCGCGGCGGCGTCGTGCATTCGCATCATGGCCGCACCCGCGCTTCGGTGTTCCCGATCGGCATCGATCCGCAGCAGTTCGCCCAGCTCGCCGCCAAGGCGGTGACGCATCCGGACGTCTCCCGGCTTCGGCGCAGCCTGAACGGCGAGAAGCTTGCGATCGGCGTCGACCGGCTGGATTATTCCAAGGGCCTGATCAACCGCATCAAGGCGTTCGACCGGATGTGGACCTTGCATCCGTCGCTGAAGCGCTCGGTTTCGCTGCTGCAGATCGCAACGCCCTCGCGCGGCGCGATCGAGGCCTACGGCAATCTGCAGAGCGATGTCGCGAAACTGGTCAGCGACGTCAACGGCCTTCACGGCGAGGTCGACTGGACGCCGATCCGCTATCTCAACAAGGGCTACAGCCAGGCGGTGCTTGCGGGCTTGTATCGTACCGCGCAGGTCGGCGTCGTCACGCCGCTGCAGGACGGCATGAACCTGGTCGCCAAGGAATATGTCGCCGCCCAGAACCCGGTTGATCCCGGCGTGCTCGTGCTGTCGAAATTCGCCGGCGCCGCCAACGAGCTCGATACCGCGCTGATCGTCAACCCGCACGATATCGACGCCATGGCGCGCACCATTGCCGTCGCCGTGTCGATGCCGCTGACGGAGCGCCGGATGCGCTGGGAAGCGATGATGGCGAAGCTGCGCAAGGGCACCATCCAGCAATGGTTCGCCGACTTCACCGACGCGCTGTGGGACAGCCGCGTCGACCGCATCGAGACCTGTCCGTCGGAAGACGTCATCGCCGATCCGCTCGCCGCGCGCCAGCTACGCCCCGTCACCAACGGCGCACGGTTTCATTAAAGCAGAATTCGATTACCCTCCCCTGGAGGGGTCCGAGACGAGCAAAGCTCGCTCGTGGGTCGACGCTCATGAAATGAGCGGCGGGGTGGGGGTGACGGTCTATCCGCATCCAACGGTGCGAATCGCGGAGACACCCGACAGCCCAAGGCGATCTCGCCTCGGCCATCACCCTCAAAAACAATACGCCACGCCATCCAGGATCGGGCACCGCGCCTTGCCCGGCGCGCTCGGATTATCCATCGGCACGTACCCACCCTTGCCATTGCCCGCGAACACCCCGGGCCCGATCACCACCGACGACTTGTTGCCGATGATGACGCTCGGATGCGGCGAAGCCAGCCGCGACTGCGAGCCATCCGCCCACACGATGGCGTCGCCGGTATGGATGCCGCGCCGGCCGTCGTCGCAGGTCACGTCGTTGCCCTGCTTGGTGCAGGCCTGCGCCATCGCCGGCCCGGCCGCGCCGCCGGCAAACGCCGATAGCAGGATAGCGACCAGAAGCGCCCGTGTGATCGTCATGCCGTCCCCCCACCCGTGATTCGTACCGGGCAGCCGCTCGGCCCACCCTTCGTCCACCCCCTTGGCCCGTCCGCGAAGCCGCCGCCATGTTCGTCGGCGCTGCACGGATTCCGGTTCCAAGGCAACAGCCGAAGGTGACGCCACGATGGCGGCGGCGCCGGATTTCCAAATAAATTCAAGGAATTGGGGAAATTTGCGCGATCGCGCCCGGGCCTCCCTTGCAAAATCGCTCCTGCCCCTTCAAGAAAGCGCCTCCGGAGAGATGGCCGAGTGGCTTAAGGCGCACGCTTGGAAAGCGTGTGTGCGGGAAACCGTACCGTGGGTTCGAATCCCACTCTCTCCGCCA
>DAIMKE010000641.1:0-4467 GCA_036721875.1 Bradyrhizobium sp.
GCCGGGCGCAGACGGACGCTCAGGTCGCACCGCAGCCCGCTCGGCGAGCGCGGGAACTGCCGGCGGCGTCACTGACATCGCGGTCAGTTCGGGCGGCCGACTGGCGGTCGACAGTCCCGCCAGATAGATGCGGCCGCCAAGGGTTTGATCGTAATAGGCCGGCGTCTGCTCGTGCGGCGCCGGCTGGCCGCGCGCGTCAGTCGCCCTCAGCGCGAGCTCAGCAACCCGTTCGCGCACCTCGACGGCGAGATCGCCGAGATGCAATTCCGGCCGTTTCAGCTGCTCGGCGAAGATTCGCGTGAAAACCGAGTTGTGGGCGGTGTCGTTCCCGCCGAGCCGATCCAGCGCAGTCTGGCCGATGCCCGCGGAGTAAAGCGTGAAGATGCCGCGCGCAGGCCTGGCATCGGCCAGTCCGCGCGTGTTGCCGATCGAACGGCCGGCGGCGCGCGGGAACGGATTGTCGCGGCAGGCATCGATCACCAGCAGCGCCACCCGCACCGATCTTGCCTGCAACTCCGCAATCAAATCGGGCTCGGCGAGCGAGGCGCCGCGCACGCGCGCCTCCGCGCCTTCGGTCACGGCCGGCACGTCGCTCGGGATCAGATAGTTGACGCCGCCGATCGCCACGCCGTGCCCGGCAAAGAACAGCGCGGCGGTGTCGCCCGGCTGCAGTCGCGCGGTGAACTCGGCAAGCTTGTCGACCATCGCCTGGCGGCCCAGATTGGTGCCGACGATGACCTCGAAGCCGAGCGACTTCAGCGTCTCCGCGATCGTGGTGGCGTCGTTGGCGGCCTTCCTGAGCTGCCGGTCTGCGGGCAAATTTGGATAGAGATCGTTGCCGATGGCGAGCGCAAGACGCTTCTGCGCCAAGGCCGGCGTGGCGGCGATGCCGGCGCCAGCCAGCAACCCGACCGACATCAGCAGCACCAGCGACACGATCCGAACGGATTGAATGAAATGCCCCACGGTTTCCATAGCCCGATGCAGCGCCAGCCGATCCCGCCATCCTAGCGGAAACTTGCGACCGGAAATACCTTGCGGGCCTGTTTACCCTGTCGCCGAAGCCCTGGTGGATAAGTCCGGACCGGGGATTTGATGCTTGCCCTGCCGGGCATCTCTCCCTATAGCTCTGGCTTTAATGACCCCTGCATCGAAATCGACCTTCGTCCTCGGGCACCGGCATCTGCTGGGAATCGAGGGGCTTTCCGCTGCCGATATTACCGGCCTGCTCGACCTTTCCGAGGAATATGTCGAGCTCAACCGCCAGGTGGACAAAAAGCGCACCAGCTTGCGCGGTCGCACCCAGGTAAACCTGTTTTTCGAGGCCTCGACCCGCACCCAATCCTCGTTCGAACTGGCGGGGAAACGGCTGGGCGCCGACGTCATGAACATGTCGGTATCCTCGTCCTCGATCCGCAAGGGCGAGACGCTGATGGATACGGCCGTGACGCTCAACGCAATGCACCCCGATATCCTGGTGGTACGGCACCACGCCTCCGGGGCGGTGGAGCTTCTGGCGCGCAAGGTTGACGGTTCCGTGATCAATGCCGGCGACGGCGCGCACGAACATCCGACGCAAGCGCTTTTGGATGCGCTGACCATCCGCCGCAACAAAGGCCGGCTGGAAGGCCTCGTCATCGCGATCTGCGGCGACGTGATGCATTCAAGGGTGGCGCGCTCCAATATCCTGCTGCTCAACACCATGGGCGCCCGCGTCCGCGTGGTGGCCCCCTCCACGCTGCTGCCGCGCGGCATCGAGCGAATGGGTGTCGAGGTGGCGCGCGACATGCGCGAGGGCCTCAATGGCGCCGACATCGTGATGATGCTGCGGCTGCAGCGCGAGCGGATGAACGGTTCCTTCGTGCCGTCGTCCGGCGAGTATTTTCACTATTTCGGGCTCGACCAGAAGAAGCTCGCCTACGCCAAGCCGGATGCGCTGGTGATGCATCCAGGCCCAATGAACCGCGGCGTCGAAATCGACTCGATCGTGGCGGACGGCGCGCAATCGCTGATCCGTGAACAGGTGGAAATGGGAGTGGCGGTGCGGATGGCGGTGCTCGAAGCGCTCGCCCGTAACCTGCCGAATGCGTAAGAATATGCTGACTGACCGACGCCCGATCCTGCTTGCGAACGCCCGCGTCGTCGATCCCTCAAGGGATTTCGACGGCCCCGGCGACGTCCTGATTGCCGATGGCATGATCCGCGACTCCAGGCGCGGCATCGGCGCCGCCGGCGTCCCCGAAGGCACCGACATCGTCAATTGCGCCGGCAAGATCGTCGCCCCCGGGCTGATCGACATGCGCGCCTTCGTCGGTGAGCCCGGCGCCAGTCACCGCGAAACTTTTGCCTCCGCGAGCCAGGCCGCCGCGGCCGGCGGCATCACCACCATCATCTGCCAGCCGGACACCTCGCCCGTCATCGACAATTCAGCAACGGTCGATTTCGTGCTGCGCCGCGCCCGCGACACCGCGATCGTCAACATCCATCCGATGGCGGCGCTGACAAAGGGCCTCAGCGGCCAGGAGATGACCGAGATCGGGCTGTTGAAGGCCGCAGGTGCCGTCGCCTTCACCGATTGCGACCGAAGCGTCACCAACGCGCAGGTGATGCGCCGAGCGCTCACCTATGCCCGCGATTTCGATGCGCTGATCGTGCACCACACCGAAGACCCTGATCTCGTCGGCGAAGGCGTGATGAACGAGGGCGAATTCGCCACGAGGCTTGGCCTGATCGGCATTCCCAACGCGGCCGAAGCCGTGATGCTCGAACGCGACATGCGACTCGTGGCGCTGACGGGCGGCCGCTATCACGCGGCCTCGCTATCCTCGATCGAGTCGCTGGAGATCCTCAAGCGCGCACGCGATGCCGGTCTCGATGTCAGCGCCTCGGTGTCGATCAACCATGTCACGCTGAACGAGAACGACATCGGTCCCTATCGTACGTTCCTGAAACTGTCGCCGCCGCTGCGCACCGAGGATGACCGCATTGCGCTGGTTGCGGCGCTCGCCTCAGGATTGATCGATGTGGTGATGTCCGATCACAATCCGCAGGACGTCGAGGTGAAGCGATTGCCGTTCGCGGAGGCTGCGAGCGGCGCGGTCGGACTGCAGACCATGCTGCCGGCGGCGCTGCGGCTGATCCACAATGGCGAGATGGATTTCAAGACGCTGATCCGGGCGATGTCGACCCGGCCCGCGGAACTGCTCGGCCTTCCCGGCGGCACGCTGCGCGCGGGTTCCCCCGCTGATCTCGTCGTGATCGATCCCGATACGCCGTGGGTGCTCGATCCCGCCGATCTCAAATCGCAATGCAAGAACACGCCGTTCGACGAAGCCCGGTTCTCAGGGCGTGTCGTGCGTACTATCGTGGGCGGACGGACGGTCTACGAACATGTCTGATTCCTGGTGCCGCGGTGGGAGCTACCGCCATGTCTGACGCATTTCTCATCTTCTCCTTCCTGATCGGCTATCTGCTGGGCTCTATCCCGTTCGGCATGGTGCTGACCAAACTGGCCGGCACGCAGGATCTGCGCTCGATTGGAAGCGGCAATATCGGCGCCACCAACGTGCTGCGTACCGGCCGCAAGGGTCTCGCCGCGGCCACCCTGATCGGCGACATGCTCAAGGGCACGGTCGCGGTCATCATCGCCGGCTATTACGGCGGCGCCAATGCGGCGATGCTGGCCGCGCTCGGCGCCTTTCTCGGCCACCTTTTCCCGGTCTGGCTGAAATTCAACGGCGGCAAGGGCGTTGCGACCTATATCGGCGTGCTGATCGGCCTGTTCTGGCCGGCAGCCCTGATGTTCTGCCTGATCTGGTTAGCCACCGCCGTCACCACGCGCTATTCGTCGCTCTCGGCGCTGGTCGCAGCCTTCGTCACGCCGCTGTTCCTGTGGTGGTTCGGCCACCCCGCGCTGGCGTCGCTGTTCGTCGTGCTGACGCTGCTGCTGTTCTGGAAGCACAGCGAAAACATCAAGCGCCTGCAGGCTGGCACCGAAGGCCGGATCGGGGCGAAGTAACAGTAGCTTGCTCGCCCAGCGGCCGATCAGGCCGCTTCTTCCTCGCGGGTCGGGCGGATCAGAATCTCGGCGGAAATCCCGAGTTGCTCGTGCAGACGCCGGATCATATCGATTGATAGACTGCGCCTGCGGTTCATGACCTCTGCAACACGCGCGCGTGTTCCAATCAACGGCTCGAGGTCCTTGCGACTCAAGCCTTGCTGCTCCATCCGGAACTGGATCGCCTCGATGGGATCGGGCGGATCCATCGGATAGTGCCGTGCTTCATAAGCGTCGATCAGCGTCGCCAGCACATCGAGCCGGTCGCCTTTCGCAGTCCCGCTCTTGGCTCCCCAAAGGCGCTCTACCTCCACAAGTGCGTTCTTGTAGTCCGCCTTGGTGCGGATCGGTTTGAGTTCAGTTGCCATGTCGCACCTCCGCTACGTCGATCTTGTCATAGGCCTTATGAG
>DAIMKE010000642.1:0-4462 GCA_036721875.1 Bradyrhizobium sp.
CTGAAACGCCGCGCGCCGATTGAGCTAGAAAGCCTCCCGAGCTTTCTCGGGAGCCTCTACGAGGTATCCATCGATCTTGTGGAACCGCGGCCGGTCGACCTTCAGGAGCTCGCAAAGGCAGCAACAGATCTGATCGATCATATCCGCGGCATCGCCCAGGCCGATCCCGTAATCACCGTCATTCGCAGCGCGCAATTCGCAGCCCTCGAGGACATGCTTTCGAAGATAGCGGCGGCTAACGTCCCCCAGGCCTCTACGAAGGCCGCCAAGGCTATCGCAGCTGTGGCGGCACCGGAGCTCATTGCCGCGTCTTCCCCCGCCGCTGATGACGCCCTGGCCGCGCAGGACCTGCCCCACAGCCCCCCAGAGTCCAAAAGCACCGAGGAGGAGCCCGGCCCGACCGTGGATCGACAGCCGCTCGACATCGAGCTTCCCCAATTATGAGCGCGACAAGAGAGCTTCGGGATTCACGGCCATGAGCAGGTTTCAGTCCGCCAGCTTCGAAATCAATGGTCGCGTGGCTCACATGCAGCCCCTTCAAACGGTGGTAAAGCTGACCGTGGCGGTGTCCAACCGGACATCGTCAGGCGAGGCACCTAACACCTGGAAGGCGGCTGGGACCGCCGTTTTCGGCCTGTCAGTCGAAGACCCGGGGTTGAGGGAGTACGTCACCCAATTCGTCGCGATCGGTGACCTGGTGCTGATCAAAGGCAATCTCTCTTCGACGCACTTCAACGGCGCACAATCGCCGAAACCATCATCAGGTATCCGCCTTGTGGTGACGCACATCGTGGCCGTCCCGAAACGGCAGGCCGATCGACTGGATGCTATTCCTCCGGTGGCGGCCGACGCCGCCTCGAGCGGCGAGCCGGCCTTCTAGGCGACGACCAAAAAGTGGCAAAAAACCACGCAAAAAACCGCGCATGGCGCTTCTCTCGTTAGACAGCAGAATGCCCGGGCTCTACATTGCCAGCGGGCATAAGCGCCCCCTTCCCTGCCGGAGATCACATGATCGGGCGTCTTTGCATGACCACCTTCGTCGGGCTGATGGCACTCGGTGCGTCGTGCGATGAGCGCGGTTCGTTCGACATCAAGACCATGAAGGTCAACATGACCACCGTGGCTCACTGCATCGACCCGCGCAGGATCGACCTCAAGCGAGGCCTTCAGGAATCCTGTGAGGTCGTGGGCGCCATCTTCGGGTTCGGCAAAAGGAGCACTTCGAGCTCCGCTTCTGCCGCCGGCGGCTGGTTTGGAGGCTCCGCACAGGCTGCCTCGCCGACAAGCTACTATCCGGCACCGCAGCCGACACAGAGCTACTCGCAGGCTTCCGGGGCAAGGGTCATCCACCTGAATTGAGCGAGATCAGATTGCGTCAGGGGGCCGGAATTTCCGGCCCTTTTTTGTTGCCGATCAACCTGAGACCACTCGGCTACGAGGCCTCCCAGCAAACGCGCTGGCCTCACTATCGCTTGAACATAAGCAGAAACGAAAACGGCCGCTTTAAAAGCGGCCGTTTCCATTTATTATCATGGTGTTGGCGGTTTCAGAAGCCCATCCCGATAGCCGCTTGCTGCCCGATGCCGTCACCGACAACGACCGTAATCGATGAATTCCATTGGCCCCAATTGGTCTGAACGGTCCCGCTCACACCGTCCCAATAGGAAATTCCCGGCTGCGAGTCAGGGCTCGAATAGACCGCGGCAATGCCGCGTCCAGCAACACCGCCACCAGTCTGAAAGCTCTGGTACCCGATGCAGCCATACCGGCAATAGGTGAAATTGAACCCGGTCGTCGCCCACGCGGAAATGGGTGTCGGGCTGATGTAAAACGAGTGGCATGCGTAGCTGCTTGCGCCGTATGCGTCCCAAACGCTCAGGCAGTTGCTCTGCCATCCATAGGAATAGCCCGTATGGGCGTAGCACATGTTCGAATAGCCACCCGAGACGAACCCGCTGCAGCCCGTGTAGAGCGTGCCATAGCCTCCTGAGTACCCATAGTGGATCTCGATATAGCTCTCAGTGGTGAAGTTGCCAGCTGCAGCGGTCACCCAGACGCTGATCGGAGGCGTCGAAAAGCCCCAGTTGAGGTTCTGCTGGTAGACGACCCCAGTGACGTTGTCGCGAAACTGGATCCAAGCCGTCCCAGAGCTCGGCGCAGGGTTGCCCGCCCAATAGAATGTTGTCGCATCCGCCTGATAGCAATTCATCCCCGGTGGCGAACCGCATGCGTAAAGCGAGAAGTTGCCCGATCCACCCGAGACGTAGACGTGAGCGTACGTCCATTGGCCTGCAACCGTCTGGTTCCACCCCGTCGCATAGTGCGAGGCCGGGGGCATCGCAATCGAGATACGCATGACCTGGCTCACAGAGTTGCCAGCCTGATCCGTCAGCGTGATCGTCGGATAAAAGTCCCCGTAAGTCGAAGGCGTTCCCCAGACCGAACCAACCTGCTGCCAGACGCCCACCTGCCCAGAAACCCAGGTCGGGCCACACAGCATGCCTGCAGGCATTCCCGAGCATGTGACGTTGATAATTCCGGCGCCGCCTGTGCCGTTAACGGCGATAGACCCCGGCTGCTGGAACTGCATATTCAGAAGGCCCACGCTGATCTGAAGCGGCTGCGCCCGGATCTCAAGCGAGTAGGTCGCCGAAGTTGCTGCGCCACGGCTGTCCGTCGCGGTGATCGAAAATGAATACGTGCCGGGCCAGGCCGTCGTCGTCCCGTGAATGTTGCCAGTCAGGCCATTGATCCAAAGCCCCGCTGGCATCGCACTGGATGTGAAGGTGTAACCCTTCGGTGTCCCGCCAACCTTCCAACCGCCCCAAACCCGGGGTTCCGGCTGATAGGCGTCGTTGATGGCCTGCCCCTGATAGATGATGCCGGACCCAGCCGACATCGACATCCCCACTGGGTAGTAAATCACATACTGGCCCGTCACGGTCGCCGAACCGGGAGGGCTGTCGTAGATCTTGTCGCGATAATCCTGGACGGTGAAAACCGTAGGCGCCCAGGTGACGGGGTCGCAGCCGGGATTGCTCGCCTGACAGGGATAGTTGACCGCGATGCCGAACTTGCCCGTCTCAGTCTCGAAAGTCAGGCCCGGCGGAAGATTTGCGACGCTATAGGGACGGTACTTGCCCTTGAACCGAACGCCGCCAGAGGCCGTGACTGTGTTGTTGTACGGGCTACCGGACAGAACCTCAAAATAGCTGACGCCTGCGTTTGGATCGAAATTCAGGCGCAGCGGCGTGTCCGGGCACACCGGAATATCGTTGGTGATCGTGACGTTCGCCGATTCCGCCCACACCGTTGATCGCTCGAGCCCATCGGGCCCGCCGAACGCCGAATACATATTGGCCAGAACCCGCAGTCCGCCGTCTGTCGGACGGTACTCCACCCGGACGCGGGACGTGAACTTCCCATCGGGCGTCGGCGCGGTCTCGATGTACCGAACAGTCGTGTTCGCCTCGGTCACCGGGAACGGATAGAGCAGCTCGCGCATGAGATCGACCTGCGCGCCCGTCCCGTACATGTTTTCGATGTGCATCCGATAGGAGCACACCGTCCGAGGGTACGGCACGCTGTTGACCATGGCGTAAGATGCCGACTGCATCTTCTTGTTCAGCGTGACCATGCCTGACGTGTACGAGCCGCCGGCATAGATCATCATGGCGAATGGCAAGATCAGCGCGAACTCGACCGCAACGGTGCCGCTCTTGGCGCCGCGCAGATTTTCGACGAATTTTCTCAGCACGGAGAAAACGGACATTTAGGTCTCCAGGGCGGCTTGCGCTGCGCGCGGCAATTTATTTGCGGGCACCTTGCTTTCCTACACAAGCCGCGCCGCGATCGCAATATTTATGGGTATTTTTCTCAGTTCACAGGCGTGTAATTGACCTGCTCACGGACTCGGAACATCGACGAGGCCGTTAAAATTCGCTGGCCGCCGGCCGCGGTGTTTTGGGGCGACCACAGCGACCAATTCGGAACCGGCAGAGCCGCCCGGATCATGACAATGACGTTCGGCTTCACGCCGAACTGCTGACCAAATGAAGAGTTCTGGATCCCGGTCGCCGAAACCATTTGGGGGATGGCCGGATCACTTCCGTCCGCCTTCAATGTCCTTATATCGACCCTGATCTGACTTTTGCATGTCGCCTGGGACACCAGAAGAAGACCTGACTGCTCGCAGATCTTCTGACTGAGGCAATTCGTTGTGTACGGGAACGCAGGCGTTCCATCCGAACACAGCGCCGCTTCTTCATAAACCTTCTTAGCGATCGACTCGACATTGGCGTCGAAGGCGACATTCGCCCAATAAAGCGTCCCCGTCCCCAAGCCGCCCATGATCATGAGCATGAAGGGAACAATCAGGATCGAAAATTCCACCGCCGTAGCGCCGCGGATGTCGGTCGCAATGGAGCGAATTTTGGATGATGCGGTTTTCATTGTAAAAGGG
>DAIMKE010000643.1:0-4458 GCA_036721875.1 Bradyrhizobium sp.
CCTCCGGACGTCTGGTTGAATACGAAGGCGGCGGCGAAGAAACGCGGTCGAACAAGTGGCTTGCCGAACTGCAGCAGGACATGTTCGTCGAGGTCAACACCTCGGACGCCGCCGAACGCGGCATCAAGGACGGCGGCTGGGTCTGGGTGTTGGGTCCGGAAAACGGTTCGAAGGCGCGGGTCAAGGCGCTGGTGACCGACCGTGTCGGCAAGGGCGTGGCGTTCATGCCATTCCACTTCTCCGGCTACTTCCAGGGTGTCGACCAGCGCAACAAATACCCGAAGGGGGCCGATCCGATCGTGCTCGGCGAAAGCGTCAATACGATCACTTCGTACGGCTACGATCCGGTGACCGGCATGCACGAGGGCAAGGTGACCCTGTGCCAGATTCAAGCGGCGTGAGAGGAGAAATAGATCATGGCTCGCGTCAAATTTCTTTGTGATGCCGATCGCTGCATCGAGTGCAATGCCTGCGTCACGGCCTGCAAGAACGAACATGAAGTGCCGTGGGGCATCAATCGCCGCCGCGTCGTCACCATCAATGACGGCAAGCCCGGCGAACGCTCGGTCTCCATGGCCTGCATGCACTGTACCGATGCGCCCTGCGCCGCGGTCTGCCCGGTGTCGTGCTTCTACACCACTGCCGACGGTGTGGTGCTGCACTCCAAGGACCTCTGCATCGGCTGCGGTTACTGCTTCTACGCCTGTCCGTTCGGCGCGCCGCAATATCCCAAGGTCGGCAACTTCGGATCGCGCGGCAAGATGGACAAGTGCACCTATTGCGCAGGCGGGCCGGAAGCCGACTCCACGCCGGCCGAATACGCCAAATACGGCGCCAACCGTCTCGCCGAGGGCAAGCTGCCGATCTGCGCCGAGATGTGCTCGACCAAGTCGCTGCTCGCCGGCGACGGCGCGATCATCGCCGAGATCTACAAGGAGCGCGTGATGAAGCGTGGCTACGGCTCGGGCATGTGGGGCTGGAAGACGGCCTACAGCGATTCACCGACCGGCTGATGCCACGGCCGCAGCGCTTCGGCGCTGCGGCACTCGCGTAATTCGAAACCGAAAGGCGTTGTGCAAATGCCAGGCTCACTTTCATTTCCCAAGTCGGCGATCTTGAAGTCGCTGTTTGCGGCGTTCGCGCTGCTGTTCGTTCTCAGCCACCCCGCGGCGGCGCAGATTTCCTTCAAGCCGACCGCCGAAGCCGTTCAGGAAGACAAGCTCCTGAATGCGCTGAAGGAGGGCGACAAGATCAGCGGGCGCGTATCCATCCCCGATCAGATGGCCTCCAGCCTGATCCAGCCGGCCGGCCGTGACTGGCGCGATTTCCATCGCAGCAAGCTGCCATGGATCGGCGGTATTTCCATTCTCGGGATGCTGGCTGTACTGGCGATCTTCATGATGGTGCGGGGCCGCATCCCTCTCCAGCGTGGCTTCTCGGGGAGAACGATCCTGCGGTTCGCGAGCTTCGAACGTTTCACGCATTGGCTGACGGCAAGCTGCTTCATCATCCTGGCGCTGTCAGGCCTGAATGTTAGTTTCGGCCGCATGCTGATCCTGCCGCTGTTCGGCCCGGAAGCCTTTGCGAGCATGTCGGCCTGGGCCAAGCTCGCCCATAATTACCTGGCGTTCCCGTTCATGCTGGGTCTCGTGGTCATGTTCCTGATCTGGATCAAGGACAACATCCCGGGCAAGGTCGACCTGGAATGGATCAAGCAGGGCGGCGGCATCCTGTCCAACGGCAAGCATCCGCCGGCCAAGCGCTTCAACGCCGGGCAGAAAGGCATTTTCTGGATCGTGATCATCGGCGGCGCGCTGATGTCGGTGTCCGGCTGGTTCCTGATCTTCCCGTATCTCCCGGGCAACGTCACGGCGCTGCAGTTCTGGACCGTGATCCATGCCGTGATCGCGATGCTCTTCATCGCCGCGATGCTGGCGCACATCTATATCGGCTCGGTCGGGATGGAAGGCGCGTTCGACGCGATGGGAACCGGAGAGGTCGATGTGAACTGGGCCAAGGAGCACCACTCGCTCTGGGCCGAGGAACAGCAGCGGAAGGCGGGCGCGCCGCCCGACCGTACGCCGCATGCCGTCCCGGCTGAGTAGTCGGACCGGCTCACGTGAAGTGTGAGCCGGCTCAAGTCAAATGTGAGCAAGGACCATGAAAGTCTTTTTTGCGGCTCTGGGGTTTGCGTTCATTGCCGCCGTCGGTGTGGCAATGGTGCTCAATACCTTCCAGGAGCCGAGTTCCGTCGCCTTTTCGACGAGCGGCGCCAGGGTCGGCGACCCCGGCCATAATCTGATCGGGCCGAGCTGAAGCCGGCGGTGCGCACGCCCGACGTTAGCGTGGCATGGCCAGTCGAGATCAGGCTCCCGAAGGATCGTCGCGCGCTGCAGGTTTCATTCGACGACGGCAGCATATTCAATCTGCCCGCGGAACTGCTCCGGGTGACCAGCCCGTCCGCCGAAGTGCAGGGGCATTCCGAAGCCGAGCGCAAGACCGTTGGCGGCAAGCGCAATGTCACCATTCTTTCGGTCGATTCCGTCGGTAACTATGCCGTCAGGCTGGGGTTCGACGACATGCACTCAACTGGTATCTACTCCTGGGCTTTTCTGCGCGATCTCGGATTGAACGCCGAGCAGCGCTTTCAGGACTATCTCGACGATCTTCAGGCCAAGGGCCTCGACCGCGACAGGCCGGGCGTGCGCTAGGCCGATGCGCATGCGAATGCTTGCCGCGAATGCTTTGCTGGCCAAGGGAGCGCGGTCGGCGCTTCTGGCGCTCGCCGTCCTGTCGATCGGGGCAACTTCCGCCTTCGCGCAACTTCGCGGCCATGGCGGGCCGGTGCGGGCATTGGCGATTTCTCCCGACGGGTTGACTGCGATTTCAGGTAGTTTCGATTCGACCGCCATCCGCTGGTCGCTTCCGCACAATGCCGCGGAGCAGGTGCTTCGCTTCCATTCCGACGCCGTCAACGCGGTCGCATGGCTGAAGGACGGCCGCACGGCGACCGCCGGCGCCGACGGGCGGATTGCGATCTGGAGTACCGGCAAGACTGAACCCGACGCGGTGCTGGAAGGCCATACGGCGCCGATCGTGGCGCTTGCCGTCTCGCCGGATGGCACGACGCTCGCTTCGGCGTCCTGGGATCACACTGTTCGGCTCTGGCCGCTCGCGGGCGGCGCGCCGCGCGTGCTCGAGGAGCATTCGCAGAACGTCAACGGCGTGGCGTTTGCCGCCGACGGCCGCGCCGTGGTCAGCGTCAGCTACGACCAGAGCGTCCGGATCTGGCCGCTGTCCGGTTCGCAACCGCCGACCGTCGTTGCGATGCCGACGCCGCTCAACAGCGTCGCTGCAGGCCGTGACGGCGAAATCGTTGTCGGCGGCGCCGACGGCAAGGTGTACTTCCTCGCCGCGAACGGCGCGCGGGCCGGCGAGGTTCAGGCCGTGCCGCGGCCGGTGATTTCGATTGCGATCTCGCCCGATGGCGCGCAGGTCGCCGCCGCAAGCATCGGCGGCGCGGTGGCGGTTGTCGATCGCAAGGCGCGCAGCGTCGTGCGCACGCTGGTCGGTCCGGGCCTGCCGGTGTGGTCGGTAGCATTCATGCCCGATGGCCGCACCTTGCTCACCGGCGGCGCCGACAACATCATCCGGCGCTGGAACGCGGCGACCGGCGAGCCGGTCGCATGAGCGACGGAGCTCCCAGCGAGAAGTCTGACCGGCCTCCCCTTCCCCGCGATGCGTTCCGCGCCCAGCGCGCAGTCGCGCCGGCCTCTCAAAAAGCTGTCCTTCAGCCCGTGGTCGTCACTCCTGCCTACGACGATCCCGTTACGCCGGCGCCGGCGCCAGGCAGATCGCCATCGCAAGCCGCCAATTCTATCTCATCCAAGCGAGGGGAGCGGCCACCACGAAATCGCGAGCGCAATCCGTTCGAGGCTTATGGCGAACGCGCCTCGTCGCGGCCCTACGCGCTTCGCCTTCCCGATCCAATCGACCTGGTGCTCCGCCAGCTTGCCGCCGAGCAACGCACGCAGCCGCTGCGCATCGTCGACCGCGCCCTCTATGATCTTTTCAAGCGGCTCGGTCGATTGCCGCCCGCCGACGACTCGTAGTCGCCATTGTGAAAGAGGCGTCACGAAGCACGAATCGCTGCTACGCGCTGTCGTCCGGGAAGGAAGGTCCTGCAGGTGTCTTCATCTCTGCTGGATCCTTTCCACGTTGCGCGCCGCGGAGAGCCATCAGCATAGGCCAGATAGAGAATTGGCCGGCTGCCGCACGCCGGGCGAGCGTCCTGAGGTAGCCGCCGGGATTTTTGATGCCGTTGCCGCGCTGGAGGATCAGCGCCAAGGTGACGCTCGCCGGCCCCTGCCCCATTGCAGCACAGGCCTCTTCCCACGCGCTTGGGCTGACGCCGAGAAGCGGGCGCACGATGACGGCGGCGTCCACCACGTCCCGTAT
>DAIMKE010000644.1:0-4454 GCA_036721875.1 Bradyrhizobium sp.
AGGGAATGCCTCACATGGGCTGCTCGGGGAAAATCGATGGAGGCGACCGCCATGATCATGGGGATCACGCCGCGGGCGATTAAGTTTCACCTTGATAACGCCCGGGCGAACCTCGGAGCGGAGACGTTGCCGCAGGCTGTCGCCAATGCGCTCAAAGCACGGTGGATTGCCTGATCGGTTTCAACAATCTCCCATTTGCGCTCGAGCTGAAGGCACGGCCTCCAGAACGTAAGCACCTGAGAACCTATTCTAATTCCTCGGGGCGGACGTGAAATGGACCACGTCGTCCAGCGCCATTAAGTATCTGTTAACCTTAAATCTCTGGACGGCAGGCGAGAATCATGGCCAACATTTGTCGGGCGTAGGGCGATAAAACGTACCTAGCCCGACAATGGGGTTCAGAATCGACAATGATGCCGCAGGCGTTGACCACAATGCAGGGCGAGGATCCTGCGGACAAGATCGTCCGGCACGCCGGCATGCTCTCGGATCATCTGCAGGCACGGCGCAAGCAGATGTATCCGCCCAACGCGCAAAAGAGCCTCAGGCATTTCATGATACATGAAGTGTCCAGGCTGACGTCGATTCCTGAGTCGACCCTCAAGCTGATGTCGAATGAAGGCAAGGGCCCCGTCCCTGCCCGGCTCGAGAACAATCACCGCGCCTACACGCTGGCGCAGATCAACGCGCTTCGCGCGTTGTTCGCAGCGCAGCGCCCCGCTGAAGCCTTACGATTCCTGCCGCATCGGCGAGTCGGAGAGCATTTGCAGATATTGGCCGTCGCCAATTTCAAGGGCGGCAGCGCGAAGACGACGACGAGCGCCCATCTGGCGCATTACCTGGCGTTGCATGGCTATCGCGTTCTGGCGATCGATCTCGATCCGCAGGCGTCTCTGTCGGCGATGTTCGGCGCGCAGCCTGAAATGGATGTGCAGCACAACGAGACGATCTACGCCGCTCTTCGATACGACGACGAACGCCGCCCCATCGCGGAGATCATCCGGCCGACCTATTTCAGCGGGATCGACCTGATCCCGGGAAACATCGAGGTCATGGAGTACGAGCACGAAACGCCGCGCTTCCTTTCGAAACGCCAGGCTGGTTCGGACGGCATCTTTTTCGAGCGCCTTCGGCTCGCTCTGGCGGAGGTGGAGGACGATTACGACGTCGTCATCCTCGATACGCCGCCATCGCTAGGGTTCTTGACGCTGGGCGCCATCTACGCGGCGACCGGGCTGCTTGTGACCGTGCACCCCGCGATGCTCGACGTGATGTCGATGAGCCAGTTCCTTCTGATGATGGGGGACCTGATCTCGGTGATCCGCGACGCCGGAGCCACGATGAGCCAAGATTTTCTGCGCTACGTGGTGACGCGGCACGACCCGATGGACCAATCGCAGGTCCATGTCGTGACCATGCTTCGCCATCTCTTCACCGAGGACGTTCTCACATCAACCGCGGTTGAAAGCGCGGCCATCGAGACGGCGGGCCTGGCGAAGCGCACGTTGTACGAGCTCGAGCCTGGCAACATCTCAGCAGCGACAGCCAAACGCGCGCGCGAGTCCGTCGATGCTGTCAACGACCAGATCCTCAGCCTGATCAAGCAAAGCTGGGGCCGGACATGATGGGCAAGCGTGCCGGCGGAAAATCGATCCTGGCGAACTTCGGCTCCTTCTCCCAGCCCGACACAGCGGTTCCGGATGTGCCGGGTGCGGACGCCGGTCCAATGGTGGCGCAGCCGCTGGCCCGGGTTGGGGCGGGCGTGATCGGAGCGACACAGCGCTCGCTCACCGAGTTGCGGGAAGAGCGCGACCGCCTCAAGGCGCTTGTCGATGCCGGCGGCGGAGTGGATATCGATCCCAAGCTGATCGACCCCTCCCCTTTCCCCGACCGATTGCCAGATGACGATGATCTCGAATTCGCGGCGCTAAAGACGCTGATCTCGGAGGAGGGTCAGAAGGTCCCGATCCAGGTTCGCCGGCACCCATCGCATGAGGGCCGCTATCAGGTCGTTTATCGGCATCGTCGGTGGCGGGCTGCATCCGATCTCGGGATCAAGGTCAAGGCGACGGTTCTCGCGCTGTCGGATGTCGAGCTCGTCGTCGCCCAAGGCATCGAAAATGCCGCGCGCCAGGATCTGAGCTGGGTCGAACGCGCGCTGTTCGCCAAGCGCATGGATGATGCGGGGATCAGGTCGCGCGATGTCCGAGCCGCTTTGTCCGTGGACGATCCGGAACTGGCAAGGTTTCGAGCGGTTTCCCGGGCCCTGCCGGTTGAGATCATCGAAGCGATCGGTCGGGCGCCGAAGGTTGGGCGTCCTCGCTGGACGGCGCTGGCAGATGCGATCGGCAACGACACCTCGGCTCTCGATAGAGTCAGGAAGGCCTTGTCAGATGACAAGGTCTCAGCGCTTCCGTCGGACGAGCGGTTCAAAGCGGCGTTGGCCGCGGTAACGCCGCCCGTCGCGCGACCGCGCCGGGAGATGAAGCTCAGGAGCCCGGCTGGCAGGGTCGTCGGCAAGGCGATGTTTTCGAACGACGACGTCCGATTGTCGGTCGCATCCGGTCACGGTCAGGCCTTCAGCGATTTCCTCGAAGGGGAGCTGCCGGGACTCATGGAGCGATTTTTTGCCCGAGAGGGCGAGGCGTGATTTCAGCGACCTGCGAAAAGCTTGTCATCTGACAAGGTCGAGCAGGGCGATGGAGGCGGCGAAGGCCTTGGCTGAAGCCGGATGATGGTGCAACAAACTAAGAGGTAGCCAAGGCAAAAAGAAAGGCCCCCGAAACAGCGTCTCGGAAGCCCCTCTCGTTAGTCTGGCGACAATGAGAATCCCACTTCCGCGAATCACAGTCAAGAGTCTCCGTGAGGAGATTGGACGCCGTTTTGGTGCGCGCTCTCGCTTTGCCTAAAGCTGAAGGGCAAAACCATGACGCGACTATCCGTAACGACGCCTTTTGGGCGGCGATCGCTGACTCTTGCCCATGTGGCAAGTCAGGTGGTCGCGAAAGCACGACCGCCGGAGAAGGCGGTCCACAAATGGAATATCTTCCGTGCGATCTGCACCGCCAAGAACGCGCTGGGCGTCCCTGAGCGGGCGCTGGCCGTCCTGGACGCTTTGCTGTCCTTCCACCCTGAAACCGTCCTCACCGGCGAAGGCCTCATCGTCTTCCCATCGAACCACCAGCTCTCCTTGCGGGCGCATGGCATGCCCATGGCGACGCTCAGGCGCCATCTGGCGGCTCTGGTCGATGCCGGGCTGATCGTCCGGCGCGATAGCCCCAACGGCAAGCGCTACGCCCGCAAGGGCAGGGCAGGGGAGATCGAGTTCGCCTTTGGCTTCGATCTGGCGCCGCTCGTCGTGCGAGCTGAGGAATTCGAAGCTCTCGCGGCCGAGGTCGCGGCCGAAGCTCGGGCGCTGCGCCTGGTCCGTGAGCGCATCACGATCTGCCGGCGCGACATCGCAAAAATGATCGCGACGGGGATCGAGGAAGGCGTTCCGACACAGGCAGGTGGGCAGGGGCCGGCCGACTGGGCCGAGATACACCAGCTCTATCGCGGCATCATGATCCGGATTCCGCGCATCGCTACGCGGCAAGCCCTGGAGCCAATCGCCGACGAACTCTCGCTCTTGGCCGACGAAATCCTCAACCTCCTGGAAACGCATATCAAAACTCAAAAAATGAGCGGCAATGAGTCTCAGAATGAGCGTCACATACAAAATTCAAATCCAGACTCCCCTGTTGAACTTGAACCTCGCTTTCCAGAAAGCAGGGGGGTTGGTTTGGAGATCGTGCCGGAACCGAAGCGGGTGCCGGATGGGACGTTCCCGCTGGGCATGGTTCTGGACGCCTGTCCCGACCTCATCGACTATTCGAAGGGCGGAATCGCCAATTGGCGCGACTTCTTGGCGACGGTTGCCGTCGTCCGGCCGATGCTCGGGATCAGCCCAAGCGCCTGGGAGGAGGCGATTGGCGTCATGGACGAGGTCCAGGCCTCGATCGTGGTGGCGGCGATCCTGCAGCGCGGCGAGGCAATATCCAGCGGCGGCGGCTATCTGCGCGAACTGACACGAAAGGCGCAAGCGGCGGAGTTCTCGCTCGGGCCGATGCTGATGGCGCTGATCGGCAGCCGCAAGCGCGAAAAGAAGCGGGCGTGATCGTGATGCAGCGCTGCCACGCTCTGTCTGGATGTTTTGCTCAGGGCTATCGCGGCCTTGCAGACTCCGCCGCGAGGGCTTGTGATGCTCGCAATGGCCAAACTGTCCCGAGCAATACTGACCGTGCTGCTCTCCGGTCGCCACGCGGCACTCGGTGGCCGCTTTGCCCGCGAAAGGGCCGCCAATCTGGCGCGGATCGCGGCGGCCTATAGCCGGGCCGAGCTCGAGGCGGAAAAAGGCATTGGGCCCGCGCGGGCGACCGCGGTCGAGGTCTGGTTGGAAGGGCAGGGACTTGCGC
>DAIMKE010000645.1:0-4446 GCA_036721875.1 Bradyrhizobium sp.
GTCGGACTCTCCGAACCGCCGTGCCGGCGGCGGGTTCGCGCCTTGCGCGAGCGCGGCTTTGTCAGCGCGATCCGTGCGACGCTCGACGAAAAGCTGCTTGGCTACGAAGTCATTTCCTTCGTGCTGATCCAGTTGCAGAGCCAGGCCCAGGCGCCGCTACAGGCATTCGAAAAATCCATCGCGGCGATGCCACTCGTCCTGCAGAGCTGGCGTATTTCGGGCGATGCCGACTACCTGCTGAAATGCGTCGCGCGGAGCGTCGAGGGCATGCACCAGCAGCTCCTGCAGTTCTCGGCCATGCCTGAGGTCCGCAATATCAGGACCTTTCCGGTGCTCGGCGTGGCAAAGGATGCGCCCCTGCCGCTATCGGACCATCCGCCGGTGTCCGCCCGGCCCTGATAAATCCGATCTCGGGCCCTAATGGGTCCAGGGCTCGACGCGCTTGAAGGCGAAATTGTCGGCGTAGGCAACCGGCCTGCGGGTCGAATCCTTGGGCTCGATCACCTGGTAGGGAATGCCCTTGCGCTCGCAATAGGCGACCGCGTCTTCCTTGGTATCGAAGTGCAGGGTGAGCTGCTGCTTCATGTCGCCGGAGGAGGTCCAGCCCATCAGCGGCTCGATCGCCCGCGGCTGTTCGGGCTCGTAATCGAGCTGCCATTCCCGGGTCTTGGCCCTGCCCGATTGCATCGCGTTCTTGGCGGGCTTGAAAATCCGTGCGGTCATGGATGGTTGAACCTTCAGCGAATGCGACATGGTAGCGATTGGTGGAAACGGCCCGGATAGTATAGAGACACCTTTCAGGAAGCGTGAATCGGTGATTCCCGATACCCGGATGTACCATTTCCGTACCGTATATTATGCCGTACGGTGACAATCTAGGGCTATCTCACCCCACCTTGCTGCGCGATCTTCCAGAGAGCATCACGACGAAACGGCACCCATGAAAATCAACGCCACCCTGCCAGAAAAAGGACGCGACCTCCGGCTCGACCTGTTTCGCGGGGTCGCGAACTGGGCGATCTACCTGGACCACATCCCTGATAACGTCGTGAACTGGGTCACCACCCGAAATTACGGGTTCAGCGACGCCGCCGACCTGTTCGTTTTCATTTCCGGCTATACCGCTTCCTTTGTCTATGCCCGCATGATGCTGGAACGCGGCTTCATCGTCGGCGCCACGCGGCTGACCAAGCGCGTCTGGCAGCTCTATATGGCCCACATCATCCTGTTCGTGATCTATATCGCCTCGATCAGCTATCTGGCGCTGCGCTTCGGCGACTCCGAACTGGTCAACGAGTTCAACGTCGTCGGCCTGATCGACAACGCGACCGAAACGCTGCGGCAGGGATTATTCCTCAAATTCAAGCCGGTCAATCTCGACGTGCTGCCGCTCTACATCGTGCTGATGGGGCTGTTCCCGCCGGTGCTGTGGCTGATGCTGCGCCAGCCGAACTGGACCATGGTCGCCGCGATCGTGCTGTGGCTGGTGTCGCGGCAGACCGGCTGGAACCTGCCGGCCTACCCGGTCGGCACCTGGTACTTCAATCCGTTCGCCTGGCAGGTGCTGTTCATCTTTGGCGCCTGGTGCGCGCTCGGCGGTGCACGGCAGTCGGCCGCCGTCATCATGCATCCGGCGACGCTCTGGTTCTGCATCGCCTACATGATCCTCGCGCTGGTCATGACCATGGCCGGCAAGTTTCCAGCTTTCGGCGACATGTTTCCGCAGTGGCTGTATTCGACGTTCAATCCGAACGACAAGACCAACCTCGCGCCCTATCGCTTCCTCCACTTCATCGTCATCGTCATCCTGGTCATCCGGTTCGTGCCGAAGGACTGGCCGGGACTGGAGTGGAAGATATTCGATCCGCTGGTCGTCTGCGGCCAGCAATCGCTTGCGGTTTTCTGCGTCGGCGTGTTCCTGTCGTTCGTCGCACACTTCCAGCTGACGATGAGTTCCGGCTCACTGCTGGCGCAGATCTTCGTCAGCGTGACCGGCATCGCGATCATGACGATCGTCGCCTACTACATTTCCTGGTCGAAGCGGCAGGACAAGCCGCTGCCCAAGACCCCTCCGGCGAATCCACAGGCCCCGAAAGCCGCCTGAGCGGCTGGCGGCTTCGGTTGGGATCAGGCGGGCTGCGCGGTCGAGGCCACCAGCGTGCGTACGTCGGCGTACACGTTGACCAGCGGCGCGACCACCCTGTGCATTGCGGCCTTCGACACGATCGTGTCGTGGATCACCAGATGATCGATCCCGGTGGTCAGGAAACAGTTTACCGCATCCTCCGGCGTTTCCACGATCGGCTCGCCCTTGATGTTGAATGAGGTGTTGATCAGCACGGGCACGCCCGTCAGCGCCTCGAACTCCTTCAGCAAGCGATACAACATCGGGTTGGTTGCCTCGCGCACGGTCTGGACGCGCGCGGTGCCGTCGACATGCACGATCGCCGGAATCTTGTCCCGCCATTCCGGCCGGACCGGCTTGGCGATCAGCATGAACGGCGAATCCTCGTCACCCTCGAAGATCTCCTTCATGCGCTCGGCCAGCACGATCGGTGCGAAGGGACGAAACGCCTGCCGGTGCTTGACCCGGCTGTTCAGGATATCCTTCATCTCGGGCTTGCGCGGATCCGCAATCAGGCTGCGGTTGCCGAGCGCGCGCGGGCCGAACTCCGAACGGTCCTGAAACCAGCCGATCACCTTCTGATCGGCGAGCAGCTTCGCCGTATCGCGGCACACGTTCTCGCTGCGCCTGGCTTCGACCTGGATACGCACCAGGAATTTCTGCAGCTCGGTCGCAACGTCCTTTTCGTCATAGGACTTGCCGACATAGGAATGATCCATCACGAAGCCGCGACGCTGCTTCAGGACTTCGAGCCAGCCGTAATAGGCGCAGCCGATCGCGATGCCGTCGTCGCCGGCCGCAGGCTGAATCCAGACATTGTCGAAACCGGCTTCTCGCGCGACGCGCCCGTTGGCGACGCAATTGAGCGCGACGCCGCCGGCCATGCAGAGGTTCTTCGCGCCGGTGGTCTCGCGCAGCCAGCGGGCGCGCGCCAGCAGCACGTTCTCGGTGTCGTCCTGCGTGCGCCAGGCCAAATCCTCCCAGTGCCGCATCGAAGGGCTGCGCTCCCAGTTGCTGGTGCCGTCGAAGACGTAGGGCTGCTTGAACTCCGCGGTCCAGTGCGGCACGTTGAGCTTGCCGTCGGCAGACAATTCGAGCAGGTGCTTGACCTGGTCGCGGCGGCCATAGGGCGCCAGCCCCATCAGTTCGCCGCACTTGTTCCAGTCGCCGAAGATGTAGGTCGAGGCACGGCTGTAGAGCGCGCCGAGGCCGGGCATGTTGTAGAACTCGTCGCTCAGGAACCCGCGGTCCGGTTCCATAAAGACCTTTTTCAGGCATTCGAGCGACGTCCCGCTGAATTTGTAATAGCTCTCGGACTCGCGCGCGAGCGGCGTTGCGATATCGCTGGCGGGAAAGGGTTCGATGACGTCGGACCGGTAGCTGCCGACGCCGTCGACGATCATCACGACGCCGTCCTCGAACGGCGATACCGCGAACGCGCTGTAGGCGTGGGCGAGGTGGTGAGAGATCGTTACCACCTTGTCCTGATGCGACAGATACAGCGGATGCTTCGCAGCATCCGCTCGCTCGAACTCCGGCAGGAAGCCCGGCGCATCGAAATAGACCAGCCGCTCCTCCATCTCCGGCACAGGCAGGATGTAGCAATTGCGGACGATCAGATCGACGTCGTCGAGCGTGATGCCCTCGGCCCCGAGGCAATAGTCGATCACTTCCTTGTAGAATCCCGACGCGTGCTTCGCCCGCGTGATCCGCTCCTTCGCGATCGCGAACGCGATGGCGCCGTCCCGCAACAGACAGGCGCTCACATCATGGTCATAGGTATTCAGGCCGAGGACATAGGTGTGTTTCTTGGACATGGTTACTCGTTGAGGCGGGATCGTCTTGCGCTGAGAAGATGGAGATCGTGTCGACATCAAGTTGCTGGCGTGGCCTTTGTCGTAGATTCTTTCGAACTTCTGCGGCGCATCATCATCGCCATTCAGCAAGTATTCAGGAAGATGAACAGCAAAATGCCAGATGGAATCCTCAGCAGATCCGACTGTAACTTGACCTTACCTGCCCTTCTCAATAAAGTCCCAGAAGCGCGAAAGAACCTTAGTAGAAATATTGTCTTAGCGCATCTGAACCCGAAGCTTGCTCGCACGTCCAGGTGAGACAGTGCCGAAGTCCAGATGTATGGAAGTGTCCCGGAGATTCTAGAATGGCTAAACGCTACAACATCCTGACTCGCTGCCTCGCAGCGTTGGCTTTGTTCTTCGTCTACTTCGTCAGCACGTCTGCGATTCTGGTAGGCGGAACGACCACGTCTGCGCAGGCGTACCGAGGCAGGGGTGGCAGGGGCTATGCGCGCGGATACTCCC
>DAIMKE010000646.1:0-4444 GCA_036721875.1 Bradyrhizobium sp.
CGCCAGGGCAGCGCTGTTGAGCGCAATGGCCACCATCGGGACCAGCGCGACCGTGGCCGCACGCAACGTGCTGATAATGTTCATTCGGGTATCTCCATCCACCCCGGGCGGCAGCGGCATGTCCCCGATCGCGCCCGCCCGGATGGCGCTACTCCTAACATGCAAGGCCGGCCTTCGTCCCATGACAGATGCGTCATGCGCCCCTCCAGACTGGTCAACGCGCCATCACTGGCCATATAAGACGGGCATAAATTGGGAAATCCCATGAGCGCGCTCGCCAACCACGTATTTGCCAAGATGAACGGTATCGGCAACGAAATCGTCGTGGTCGACATGCGCGATTCCGACCTTCGTGGCTCCAAGGCAGGCGTGACCGCCGAGGAGGCGCGGGCGGTCGCCTCGCCTGCGGGCGTGCCCTATGACCAGTTGATGGTATTGCAGCCGCCGCGGCTGCAGGGCACCGAGGCGTTTATCCGTATCTTCAACAATGACGGCTCGGAAGCCGGTGCCTGCGGCAACGGCATGCGCTGCGTGGTGCGGCGCCTGTTCGAGGAGACCGGCCAGACCGCTGTGACCTTCGAGACCCGCGCGGGTCTGCTCAACTGCTGGCAGGGCCCGGCGCCCGACCTCTACACCGTCGATATGGGCGCGCCCAAATTTGCCTGGCAGGACATCCCGCTGGCGGAGGAATTTCGCGACACCCGCTACATCGAACTGCAGGTCGGGCCGATCGACGCGCCTGTGCTGCATTCGCCGTCGGTGGTCTCGATGGGCAATCCGCATGCGATCTTCTGGGTCGACGACGTCAATGCCTATGACCTCGAACGCTTCGGGCCGCTCCTTGAAAATCACCCGATCTTTCCCGAGCGCGCCAACATCACGCTCGCCCACATCGTCGATCGCGACCACATCACGATCCGTACCTGGGAGCGCGGTGTCGGGTTGACCAAAGCCTGCGGTTCGGCCGCCTGCGCGACCGCGGTCGCGGCGGCGCGCCTCAAGCGCGCCAACCGCCATGTCGAGATCACGCTGCCCGGCGGCAAGCTTGCGATCGAATGGCGCGAGCGCGACGACCATGTGCTGATGACCGGGACGGCCGATTTCGAATATGAAGGCCGCTTCGATCCGGCGCTGTTCGCCAGCGTCGCCTGAGCCTGAGCCCAATGAGCGTCGACGTCCTCACTTTCGGCTGCCGTCTCAACGCGTTCGAATCCGAGGTGATCGCCCGCGAGGCGGAGCGCGCCGGACTTTCCGATACCGTCGTCATCAATAGCTGCGCGGTCACCAACGAGGCGGTGGCGCAGGCGCGGCAGTCGATCCGGCGGCTGAAGCGCGAACGGCCCGAGCTTCGCATCGTCGTCACCGGCTGCGCGGCGCAGACGCAAGCAGAAATGTTTGCCGAAATGGCCGAGGTCGATCGCGTCGTCGGCAATGACGAGAAGATGCGGAGCGAAGCCTGGCGCGCGACGCGTGCGGCGTTCGATTCAGGCTTCGGCATCGGCACGAGCGAGAAGATCGCGGTCGCCGATATCATGGCGGTCAAGGCGATGGCGCCGCATCTGCTCGACGGGTTCAAGGCCGGGCTGCCGCGGGTGTTCGTGCAGGTGCAGAACGGTTGCGACCACCGCTGCACCTTCTGCATCATTCCGTTCGGCCGCGGCAATTCGCGCTCGGTGCCGATGGGCGCGGTCGTCGATCAGGTCCGCACGCTCGCCGAGCGCGGCCACGCCGAGATCGTGCTGACCGGCGTTGACCTCACGAGTTATGGCGCCGACCTGCCGGGCAGGACGACGCTCGGCCAGCTGACAAAGCAGATTTTGCGGCATGTGCCGGAACTGAAGCGGTTGCGGATTTCGTCGATCGATTCCATCGAGGCCGATAGCGACCTGCTCGATGTCATCGCCAGTGAAGATCGGTTGATGCCGCATCTGCACCTGTCGCTGCAGTCGGGCGACGATCTCATCCTGAAGCGGATGAAGCGGCGGCATTCACGCAAGGATGCGATCGAGTTCTGCGCCCGGGCGCGGCGGCTTCGCCCCGACATCACGCTAGGCGCCGACATCATCGCGGGCTTTCCGACCGAGACCGAAGAGATGTTTTCGCGGTCGGAGGATCTGGTGGAGGAATGCGACCTCACCTTCCTGCACGTGTTTCCCTATTCGAAGCGGCCGGGCACGCCGGCCGCGCGCATGCCGCAGGTCGCGGGCGGCGAGATCAGGGAGCGCGCAAAGCGGTTGCGTTCGGCCGGCGAGGCGGCGTTGCAGCGGCGGCTGGCGGCAGAGGCCGGCGCGACGCGCCAGGTTCTGATCGAGAGCGCGACGCAGGGACGGACGGAGCATTTCCTGCCGGTAGCGGTGTCGGGCGAGACGCAGGGTGCCGTGATGGCGCTTGCGATCAAAGGCCATGATGGATCGCGATTGACGGTGTGAGGCGCCTCCAAATGGCGCAGTGACCAATCCTCGATCTTCTGGATGATCGTCTGCGGAATGGCGCTCGATTGCCTCGGACGCACGGCAGAAGTTGCGCAGCCTCCGGCCGGAAACGCTCGTCGCCATCAATCGCCGCGACCGCCGTACTGCCATCGATCATTGGCAAGCCCGACATTCCGTTTCTTCTTCCAGACAGCCGGCGAGGTGCGGCTCAGGATCGCGGCAAGCAACGGGCTGCGATGATGATGTAGCGTCGCCCGCTAATTTAGTGTCGGCCACGTCGTGATCATCGCCAACTCTACAATGCCAAAATCAGCATTTTTCTTTGAGTTGCACATAGTTATGAAATCCCGCGAAAGATGTATCTATTTCAAATTGGCTATATGCCTTT
The DNA here is from genome assembly GCA_036721875.1 of Bradyrhizobium sp. Lineage (GTDB taxonomy): Bacteria > Pseudomonadota > Alphaproteobacteria > Rhizobiales > Xanthobacteraceae > Bradyrhizobium. The sequence continues at coordinate 2,821 of DAIMKE010000646.1, forward strand.
CACTGAATCTTAGGTTGTAACAATTACAAATATGCACGTTGGACCGACCCCAACCTAAACGGAGGCAAAATTGAAAGTGGTTTTCCAGAAGTTTCTCGCCGATGAGTCTGGCGCTACCGCCATCGAATACGGACTGATCGCCGCCGGCATCGCGATTGCGATCATTACGGCGGTCCAGGGCGTGGGTAGCCAGCTGTCCACCAACTTCAACTCGATCAAGACGGAGCTGATTAAGACTCCCTAACCGAACGGCCTCTTTCTCAGAGGGGCGAACCAAACTCCGAATACACAGTGTGCTGCTGCCCGGCCAAGGAAACTTGGTCGGGCTTTTCCTTGCCTGGTTGCGGGAGCGGGCGAAGACTCCGGGCGAAGTGATGGCGCTCGCGATCGACGGCCGCGAGGGGGCGCGGTTGACGGTGTGAGCTGCAAAAATAGTTGTCATCGCCCGACCTGACCGGGCGACCCAGTACGCCGAGCCTGCTCAGCTAATCACAGACGCCTCTGGAATACTGGATCATCCGCCGGAGCCTGTCATCGGGCGGCCATTCGGCCGACCCGGTGGCGGATGATGACAGTGGTGGTTGGGATGAACAGCTACTCCCCGTTCCATCCGCATTTGCGCAACTGCTCGCGCATATGCTCCGGTGCGGGCGCCTGCACGCGCACCGGCTCCTTGTTCTTCGAGATCGGTATCACGATCTCGCGGGAATGCAGATGCAGGATCGGTTCGCCGAATCTTGGCCCGTTGCCGTAGATGTTGTCGCCGACGATCGGCCAGCCCATCGCTGACGTATGCACGCGCAATTGATGGGTGCGGCCGGTGACGGGCTCCATCGCCAGCCAGGTCAGGCCGTCGCCGCGGCCGCGCACTTTCCAGTTAGTGATGGCCTTCTGGCCGTCGGGGTCCGGCTTCTGCCACCAGCCGCGCTCGACGTTGAGCCGTCCCAGCGGCATGTCGATGGTGCCTTCATCCTCGGCAGGTCCGCCCTCGACCACGGCCCAATAGGTCTTCCCGATCTTGCCGTGCTTGAACAATAGCCCGAGCGAGGCGGTGGCCTTGCGGTGGCGACCGAGCACCAGGCAGCCGGAGGTGTCCTTGTCGAGCCGGTGGGCCAGCACCGGCGGCCGCGGCAGGCCGAAGCGCAGTCCATCGAAGGAGGCTTCCAGGTTCGCCCCGCCCTTGGGGCCGCGATGCACCGGCAGCCCGGCCGGCTTGTCGATGACCAGCATCAGTCCGTCGCGGTGGAGCACGGGCCTGGATTTCGTCGGCCGTCAGCCCCGGAACATCGAATGTTCCGGGGACATCAAGAGATGTCCCGGGAATATCGAAAGATTTGTTGTGACTTCCGCTCATGGCGCGAAACCGCTAACACGTCCCCACCATGAGCGATACCACTCCCGACACGCCAAAACTGAGCTGGTGGCGACGGCTTTCCAGCGGCCTGAAGCGGACCTCGGCTTCGCTGGGGTCAGCCGTTGCCGATCTCGTCACCAAGCGCAAGCTCGACCGCGCCATGCTCGACGATATCGAGGATGTGCTGCTGCGCGCCGACCTCGGCACCACGGTCGCGGTGCGGATCGCGGATGCGGTCGGCACCGGCCGTTACGACAAGGCGATCTCGGC
>DAIMKE010000647.1:0-4439 GCA_036721875.1 Bradyrhizobium sp.
TGACGACATCGCCGACCTTGACATGAATCTCCGAGAGGTGGCCGTAGCGGGGCGACAAGCCATTGCCATGGTCGATTTCGACCATTCGGCCATACCCGCCCATCCATCCCGATGTCGCGACCTTGCCGTTGGCGGTGGCGCGGACGGGATCGCCGGTGGCGGCGCGGAAGTCGAGGCCGGTGTGCATCGCCGGGCGGCCGAGGAAGGGGTCGCTGCGGATGCCGAAGCCGGAGGTGAACTCGACCTCGCCGATCACGGGCTTGCGAAACGGCACCAGCATCAGCGTCGCGTTGAGCCGCTGCATCTGGGTGCGGGTGACGTTGATCCGGTAGAGCTGGCGTTCGAACGCGCCGGCGTCGGCCGAAAGCTTCACCGGCACGAACGGACCGCCGATCGCCGAGCGCGGCGTTGCCGCTTCCAGGTGCGCCATGTCGAGCCCGAGATCGGTGAACACGCCGCGCATGCGGCGGACGCGCGATTCCATGCTGTCCTCGACCGCGCTCAAGGCCGCCATCTGCCGCCGCTCGACGCCGTCGAGTGAAGTCTGCAGACGGACCAGGACGTTGTCGACGCCTTGCACCTTCGCAAACTGATTGGGTTGCGCCTTTGTCGTCGTCGGTGCGCGCGATTCCAGGCGCGCCTCACGATCCGGCGGCGCTACGAAGATCACGGTGTCGCTGATCGGGGAGGGCTTTGGCGTGCCGGAGGCGGGCGTCTCCGCGGCGGCGCCGCGGGCCGGAGAACGAATCGATCCGGTTGCCGCCGCATCGGGAATCGCACCGAGCGCGGTGGCGCGGGATTCGAGCGCGGTCTGGCGGCGCATGATCTGGTCGAGCTTCTGGTCGAACTGTTCCTGATCGAGCAACTGGCGGCTGGTGGTGCGATCGACCTTGGCGCGCAGCTCGGCGATGCGGTCTTCGTAGGCGTATTGCATTTCGGCCTGACGGGCGATCAGCCGGGTCAGGACGTCGTCGCGAAACGCGAAATAGGTGGCGGTCGCCGCCGACCACATGCCGAGCAGCACGATGGTGCCGACGACGATCCAGAACACCACAGGGCCGATCCGGACCTGCTTGCCGGCATGGACGATGGCGTAGCCATGACGGTCGAGGACGGCTGCGGCGGCTTGGGTGGCGGGGCGCCGGGGCGGCGCCCGGCCGTGATCATGGGGATGGTGGTGGTCGGAACGATGACCCGAACGGTACGACATCGGCACTCCCGCGCCGGTCGGAGATGAGTTCCGTTCGGCTCAATTTACGCTGCCGATTTGACCCGCTCATGGTTAATTTTTGGAAAAGGGCGCATCCAAATCAGGCCTCGCGGACCGCAGCCAGCACTTCGTCGGCATGACCGTCGACCCGGACATTGCGCCAGATCCTGGCGATCCGCCCGTCGGCGCCGATTAGAACCGTGGTCCGAATGATTCCCATGAAGCTCCTGCCATACATGGATTTTTCGCCCCACGCCCCATAGGCCTCGAGCATTTCATGTGTTTCATCCGAGATCAGAGGAACCGCGAGCTGGTGCTTGTCGCGGAAGGATTCCTGGGCCCTGACGCTGTCGGCCGAGACGCCGAGCACGGCGGTGCCTTCCTCGGCGAACGCGTCGCTCAGCCGCGTGAAATCGATGGCTTCGCGCGTGCAGCCGGGCGTGTCTGCACGCGGATAGAAAAACAGCACCAGTTTCTTGCCGGCATAGTCGGCGAGCGAGACGCTGCCGCCTCCGTCGCGCGGCAACTGGAAGGCAGGGGCCATGCCGCCTTCTCTGGCGACTTCGGCTAATTTGGCCTCGGAAACCGGCGGGCGATCCGCCTTGAGGGCCTGCTCGGGAGCCGGCTTGGGCTGGGCCTCTCTGGGCGGCGCCGATACATTGGATTTTAACGGTTTCGATGGGGCCTTGTGCGACGCTTTGGCCGAAGCGGCTTTGGGCATCCGGGTTGGTTCTTGGGCCGGTTTCTTGCCGGCTGCCTTCACAGCTCCTTTGGCCGCCGTCTTGCCGGCGCTGGTCTTGCTGGCGGTCTTGTTGGCGGTCTTGCTCGCCTTGGCCGCAGGCTTCCGGGCCGATGTCTTCGAGCCGCGCGCAGCCTTGGCTGCCGACGGCTTCGCGGCGGATGTCCGGCTGGACTTCCCGGAAGAAGCCTTGGAGGTTTTCTTGCGCGTTTTCTTGGACATACGCCTTCCTTTCGTCGCTTTCCGCGGATCAACCATTAGGGTATTGCGGATCTTGTCCCTAATCGTCGGATTCGCTCCGGCGGCCAGGCAAGTTTGATGACCTCGGAGTACAGTTACAAGGATTTCGACGCACCACCCGTCCGCTCGTTTACGGGGGTACCCAATCAACCCTTGGGCCCGACCACGAGTAACAGTATTAATCGAGGATTGGCAGCGATGCCGGCACAGGAGCGCTCGATACCGATCGATCGGCGCGTCCATGACGGCGATCAACCTCATCGCCAGTACCGAGAGGCAATGGCTAGGAATAGTTCGCCCAAGGGGTCGAATCCGCGTGCCGAGGCCCAGATCCCGCATTGGGATGATGCGGCCGGCTGGGACCAGGACAGCGACGAGGCGGCGCGTTCCCGCGCGCGCCGGCTGCTGTCTCGGCCCAGGTCCGGATTCGATCGGGGCGGCTACAGGTTCGCAGGGCTGCGGCGTTGGCTGGCCGGCGAACGCTGGGTCAGACGCCTGGGCGTGGCGGTCGCCGTGATGGCGGCAATCTTCGTGACCTGTTTCGGCGGGCTGTGGTGGCGGCTCGGCGCCGGGCCGATCGATCTCGACATGGCGACGCCGTGGCTTGCGGCAGCCATCGAGGACAATATCGGCCACGGCAACAAGGTCGAAGTCGGCGGCACGCAGATCGAGCGCGCGGGACGTATCGGGATCGCCGTGCGCATCCGCGACATCGTGGTTCGCGATCGCGATAACGCCGTCGTTGCCACCGCACCGAAGGCCGAGGTGAAGCTTTCGGGCACCGCTCTCCTGCTGGGGCGGCTGCGCGCGGAGAGACTAAGTCTGGTCGATGCCGAACTCGCCGTGCGGATCACGCCGGATGGCCAGGTCCTGGTGTCCGCTGGCGACACCGCCAAGCCGCTGGCGACCGGCGTCGCCTCGAAGCGGGATGCCGGACTTGCCCCAACTTTCCCGCGTTCGGCGCCGGCATCGGCGCCGGGTGTCGCGGCGGCAGCGCCGGATCCAACGCAAAACGGATTGCTGGCGAGCCTCGATTGGCTCGACAGCCTCAGCCTGACTGGCCTCGACGGCCAGAACCTGAACGAGATCGGCCTCAAGAACGGCAATCTCATCGTCGACGACCAGCAGCGCGGCAACAAATGGTCATTTGAAAATATCAGCCTCAGCATGCGCCGGCCAAGCGGGGGCGGCGTCGCGGTTCGGCTTGGCGAGGAGGGCGCCAATCCATGGTCGCTGCGGGTCGCGGTCGGGCCGCAGCAGAATGGCGTACGGTCGGTCGATATTCGAGCTGACAAGGTGCCGTCCGCCAACATCCTGCTGGCGATGCGGGTGAAGGATCTCACCTACAGCGCGGACTTGCCGCTGTCAGGCGAACTCAAGGGCGAACTGGGCCGTGACGGCCTGCCGACCTATTTCCGCGGCAAGGTGAGCGCGGGCGCCGGGCACCTGATCGACAGCGATACGCCCGATTATCCGATGACGATCGATTCGGCGGAAGTGAGCATCGAATGGGATTCGGGACGGCGCGTGCTGGTCGCTCCGTTCAAGATCGTTTCCGGCACCAACCGCATCACGCTGCTCGCCCATCTCGAGCCGCCGAACGGCAATATCACGGATTGGCAACTCGGTTTCAGCGGCGGCACGATCGTGCTGGCCGGCAACGAAAAAGAACAGCCGCTGATCTTCAACCGCATTTCCATCGGCATGCGCTTCGATACCGACCGCAAGCGCGTGCTGCTCACCCAGGCCGACATCAGCAATGGCGAGATCGGCGTCGCCGGTACCGGCAGCATCGACTATGCGAACGAAGCGCGCCTCCAGCTTGGTTTCGCCGGCACGCCGATGTCGGCGTCCGCGCTCAAGCGGATGTGGCCGGTGCTGATCGTGCCCGAGGTGCGCGAGTGGGTGATCGAGCGGATCGAGAAGGGGACGCTGCAGCGCATCGAGGTTGGCGTCAATTCACCGGTGCGCAACCTGTCGCGCAAGGGACCGCCGATTCCGGACGATGGCCTCGCGGTCAACATCACGGCAACGGGTGTCACGGTACGGCCGGTCGACGAAATGCCCTCGGTCCGCGACGCCGATTTGAAGGCGCGGGTCACCGGTCGGACCGCGACAGTCACGATCGGGCAGGGCGTTGCCGATACGCCGGGCGGCCGCAAGATCAATATTTCGGACTTCACGTTCGAGGTGCCGGACATGGCGCCCAAGCCGTCGCCGTCGCGAAGCAGGTTCCGTGTCGATGGCCCC
>DAIMKE010000648.1:0-4435 GCA_036721875.1 Bradyrhizobium sp.
CGACATCTAGAACCCGCCCCCTCGCATGGACGTGTCCCGCTGGGGATACCAGTTTATTATGCTCGCGTTCAAGCCTGTCTAACCAATCACCAGGAGACAAAAGCTCCTGACCGTGGGCAGCAGGGATCGGCGTCAAAATAACGCAAACCATTGCTGAAGACATTGCGAGTACGCCTGCCATAGCAAGTCGCGCGGCTTGAAGGCCCATGTTGTATACCTTGTTTCTAAAACAGGCGGCACAGCTCATCATTTTAGGATCTTGTATGATCCTGTCAGTCCGGATTTGATCCAAATCAACATTCGCGCCCGACGGCTCTTTGAGCCCTTGCTGCAATAAACAACAGGCAACATGACGCAATCTTGCGCGCGGCCTGCGGATACATCGGCGCGAGCGATGGCTGGCAGGATTTTGCCCGGGCCGTTTGCTTGCGAGGCAGCCGAGAGGCTGCTTTCACGCTCGCCGTTCGTCTAGATGCGCCCGTTCACGAGCGTTCTGGAGGGTTAGATTCGGATCGGAAGGCTTGGCATCGCATTTGTGAAAGTGCAGCGTGCGGCCAGAAGGCCCGCCGCCGATCTAGACGGGCGGTTCGTGATCTCTGCAGCGGTCCTGCGCGGCCGTCGAGATAAGACCTTTCCGGGGCGATGGGTCGCGAGTCTAAGCATCCCCGTTCTGCCATTTCAAGCGCGCTGAGACTGGATCCTCAACCACAACTTGTCTAAATGTTCTGCACGATCCCGATCGACGTAAATTAAGGCTGATGGTGTTGATCATATGGACGATACGAATTTTTCCGGTCTGCCCGTCGGAGGCCGACGCCTAACCGTTGTCATCAGTCAACTTCAACACGCAGTCGCCGCGGCAGATCACGGGAATTTTCGACAAGCCGCCGACGCATTGTGATAGAGCAATCAACGCTCAGCGTTCTGTCCAACTACTCGAGCGCTCAATTGGTGTCGTCATCTTCGCGCGATCAAGTGGTGGCGTTCGTGCAACGCTGGCGGGTCGTCACTTTCTGTGGATGCCGCGCTCGATACTTGAACAAATCGAGGCGCTTATCGCATCGACAAGGCCGAACGGATCTGACGAAGCAGGTCGTCACGTCATCGGGTTCTGTACTTCGCTGACGGCAGGCAATCTGCGCGCGACATTACTCGACTTCAAGAAGCTGTTTCCACCAGGTCGAACTTGTTACCGTCGAGAGATCGAGAACGCGACTCGTAACCCTGTTCCGCAACGGAGTTATCGACGTGAACATCATAACGGGCTACCCGCAACCCCAATAAGCAGGACCATACCACACTCTGGAGTGAACGAATTCTGGTCGTTCTCCCAGGCGATCATCCGTTGGCTGCCCGCCAGGTTATCTACTGGACGGATCTTCGGGACCAGACTGTTTGCTTAGCCCGGCGTCTCGGCAGTTGTAAGCGATCCGTCGCATAGATCAGGAACGCACGCGGTCGGACGTCTCCACCCAAAAGAGCACAAGGCTGGCGGCGCATAGCAACGCCATCGCCAGCAGGACCCATTTGAAGTCCGAGTCGATCAGGAAGTTGACCACGGCCATCCAGCCGATCGAGGCAGCGCCTCCGATCAGCGCGCCTATGGCTGCGGGCGTCGAATGCTGACGAAATGACGTCACGGCCAATGTGACCATCAACACGCCGGTCGCCAAAACGTAACCTCCCATGACCTGGAAGACATGGGTGAGCCACAGTTCCAGCCTGGATCGCAGGACATCGAAATGCGCCGGCGGCAAGGCCATGTAACGGATATCTTCGGGCAACAGCGGCGGGCGCAAGAAAAGGAAATAAACTCCGGTGCCAATCAGAGTTACGCCTGCCATCACCAGGACGATTGATGAAGGCGGCCACGAGCTGCGGTCAAGTTTCATGGCTGGCCCAATAGAACCAGTGGCGGCTCTGCTGAGGCGCGCTGCGAAATCCTAGGCAACCGGTGGAAGAAGGCCGCATGCAAAGCTCCAGTGGCTATGCCTATGGTCGTACCTGAATGTCATATCAGCCGGCCTCGGCTGGCCGGGGCGCTCGATTTTCAACCTGATCGTATAGAGATCGCGCCCGGGCAAATCGAGAAACCCGCCGTAACTGGTGGTGTTTGCGATTTGCATCGGTTCCACCTTTTCTTCTCTCCGGAGAGACCGATTGCGGAAATTTGCGCGTTGACGGCTGCATCCGCCACCCGCGCTCCGCCTGCGGCGTCGAACACGGCAGCCACGAGGTGATACTGATGAGCGCCCTTCGGAACGCCACCGTGCATCGGCCCTTGCTCGTGGCTGGCTGCGTCTAACCCTTTCACAATCTCCGCCGGCACGACCCCGACATAGACCGTCATTCCACCTGCCGTTTTGGACAACTGACCGTCCTGCGCCGCAGCCACATCGCTCCAGACCAGCGGCAGCGCGCCAACACAGAGAGCGCCAAGAACCGTCGTAATCGCCTGCCGTCGCGAATGGCTAACCATGGCGATACTCGTCTGTGGGAGGGGGGCCCAACAGCCGTCCAAGCTTCGGAATGAATCCGGGCACCTCGGCGGCATATTTGGTGTACGCCTCGCCAAACTCGGCTCTGGCGTCGTGCTCCTCGCTTCGCGCCAACTTGACGTACATTACCGTCAGTACCGGAAACATCGCGAGCGTCAGCAGGGTCGGCCACTGCAGCAGGAAGCCGAACATCACCAAGATGAAGCCGACATATTGCGGATGTCGCACGTAACTGTAAGGGCCGGTTGTGGCTAGCGCCCGCCTTTGCTGGGCGTAATACAGAACCTTCCAGGCCACCGCGATCAGCATGAAGCCTCCACCTATGAACACGAAGCTCAGAATGTGGAACGGACCAGCGTGCGGATTGGCCTTCCAGCCAAACATCATTTCCAAAAGGTGACCCGCATCATGTGAGAACCAGTCGATATGGGGAAAGCGGGATTGCAGCCAGCCAGACAGGAAATAGATCGTCAGCGGAAACCCGTACATTTCTGCAAACAGCGCCACCAGGAACGCGCTGAAAGCACTGAACGAGCGCCAATCTCGCGGCGTCTGCGGCTTGAAGAAGCTGTAGGCAAATAGGATGAACACAACGGAATTGACGAGGACCAAGCCCCACAAGCCGTAAGCTGGCGCTTCATTGCTCATGACGGCCTCCTGTCGTCATTCTGTTGATGATCTCCACCATGTCCACCGTGCATAAACAGGTGCATCAAGGGACAGGCAAGCAGCGGCAGCCAGATGAGCAATCCCAGAACATGGGCCTGGTGTTCTGTGAATAACAGCGCGCCGGCGATGACCAAGAACCCGACCAGGACCAGCCCCATGCGCGATTTCATGGACATTCCCGCGCGTGGGCTCTTGATGGCCAGAATGATCTTGCGCTGACATCGGCAATTCCTCCTAGACCTATCGTCAATCTAAGTTGAGTTGAAAACGCCGTTTTGACTCAGATCAAGAGTGCATCGGTTCACAATCGAGGCGCCCGAACCACGAGGACCGGGGTATCGTTGCGCGGGCGCTTCCCCGCGTTCCACGCCTGTCGACGAGATCATTGGTCCCATCAGCGCACAAATGCTACTCAACGACCAGCTTCCCGCGGAACATCCCCATCGGGCAGCCAAAGCCAAATTCGCTCGACGACTTCGGCAGCAACTCCACGGCGACAGTCTGCCCTGTGGGGAGATCGGCACTCTTCTGAAAATCGGCGAAGATCACCTTGTCCGAGCAGGACGCCGTCTCTTCGCGCCGGAAGTTCAACCGAACCGGCCGGCCGCTCCGAACGATGATGGTGTCGGGCGTATAGCCCCCTTACGAGGATCATCGCTTCCTGGTAGCCGCCCGTGGTTTCGCTGGCGCGAAACTCCGTCGAGCTTTTAAGCCAGAAAAACCAGACGATAAAGGCGATCAGCGCCAGGCCCGCCGCGGTAGCGATCCAACGATCAGGGCTCATGATGCGGTCCTCCGGGGATTAAACAGGCGAAGCCGGTTAGCATTGGTTACAACCGTAACCGAGCTGAATGCCATGGCGGCCGCGGCAATCAGGGGCGAGAGCAGAAGTCCAATGAAGGATAAAGCACGCCCATTGCTACGGGAATGCTGAGAGCATTGTAGCCGAATGCGCCAACCAAGGTTCTGGCGCACATTCCTCATAGTTGCGCGGCTGATCTCGATGGCGGTCACAACGCTTAGCAGGCTCCCTCTGATCAGGGTGACATCGGAGGCTTCGATGGCGACCTCGGTGCCCGTCCCGACCGCAAAACCCACGTCAGCCTGAGCGCGTCGGCTTCCAGCTCGCTAGTCCAAAGCGGCCCTTCAGGAGCCCGGTCGCCACACAGAAATGGACGCTGAATGGCATCATAGTCGGTCTCCGGGTGCTTCTTGGTCGAAAGCGCCTCCACTATGATCGGCAGCCGGCGGCACTTGATCAGCAGAAC
>DAIMKE010000649.1:0-4426 GCA_036721875.1 Bradyrhizobium sp.
CGCGCAACCCAATACTGCGCCCTCCGAGAGTCAACCGAAGGCGGATGCGCAGCCAGCGCCGTCAGACGAGGAGCTGTCTCGGAAGATGGCGGCCTTACATGATGCGGTCGGAATCACGACGGCACAGGAGCCGGCTTGGCTCGACCTTCTCGACGCAGCCGCTCGCGCGCTGCAGCGTCCTTCCGGTCCTGCCGAAGCTGCCACCAAGGATCCGGTGACGTTGCTCAAGGTTCATGAGCTGCAATCATCCAAACACGTGGCGAGCATGCGCGCCGTTGGGCTCGCGCTTGCGCGCCTCAATGCGAACCTGTCGGATCAACAGCGCCAGAGGCTTGTCGAGGGGCTCAGACCGATCCTGGCCTCCATCCCACCGTAGATCGTCGGAGAACTATCATGTGCCTCGCCATCCCCATGCGGGTGGATAGAATCGACGGATTCCTCGCGCAATGCTCCGTCAAGGGCGTTTCTCGCGAGGTGAACCTGTTCCTGCTACAGGACCAGGACGTCTCGGTCGGTGACCACGTCCTGGTTCACCTGGGCTATGCGATCCAGCTCATCGACGAGCGGGAGGCCAAGTCCACCTGGGAAGTCTTCGACGCCATGCTGGCCGCAGGGGACAGCCACTCGCATGCATGAGCTTTCGGTGTGCTGGGCTCTGATTTCCGAAGTCGAGCGCCTCGCGCAGGAGGCGGGCGAGGACAGCATTGCGCATATCGCGATCCGGGTCGGTGAGCTCTCGGGTACGGACCCGGGCCTGCTTCTTCGCGCGTTCGAGGTCGCGCGCTCGGGCACGAAGGCGGAACATGCGTATCTCACGATCGAGCTCTGCGATCCGCGTGTCAAATGCACGGAGTGCGGCCTGGAAAATGTGACACGTCCCAATCGCTTGCTTTGAGCGTTCTGCGGTTCATTTCGGGTAAAGGTCATCGGCGGCGACGAATTGTCGAGCGCGGCGGTCGAATTTGCCGCAACCGGCTTCCCCGGCACCTCGGATCCACCAGTAGCCGGCGGACCAGGGAAACTGAACACGGAGAGGGAGGCGCCGCATGTGTAGCCATTGCGGCTGCGCCGCCAATAACAAGCACCGGCTTCATCTGCCACATAGGGGTTCGGAAGATGGCGCAATTGCGTCGGTACACGGGCTTGCCCACGAGGAAGGCGTGATCCGCAATATTCTCGCCGCCAACGATCGGATCGCCAGCCACAACCGGCAGCATTTCGATGAGAGCGGTCTGCTTGCGATCAATTTGATGTCCTCGCCCGGATCCGGCAAAACCTCGCTTCTCGAAGCAACAATTGATGCTCTCGGCCCCGAACTCGGTTTCGCCGTCATCGAGGGCGACCTTGAAACCGAGAACGATGCTGCCCGGATCCGAGCAAAGGGGGTCCCCGCCCTCCAGATTACGACCGGCGGCGCCTGTCATCTCGATGCGACCATGGTGCATCACGGGCTCCATGAGCTCGATCTGAACGGCGTCGACGTTTTGTTCATTGAGAATGTGGGCAATCTGGTATGCCCCGCTTCATTCGATCTTGGAGCGCACTGCAATGTTACGCTCTTGTCGGCCACGGAAGGTGACGACAAGCCGGCCAAATATCCGATCATCTTCCGCAAGAGCGATCTCGTGATGCTCACGAAATCGGATCTTTTGCCGTACCTGGACAACTTTCAGGTGGATCGAGCAGCAGCAACGCTCAAGGCATCAGGTTACGACGGTCCGCTTCTGAGAACGTCGGCTGCCAAGTCGGCCGATGTGGGCGAATGGCTGGCGTGGCTCCGCCAGCGGCTTGCCGATCATCGCGCCGGGCTATTCCTCAACCCAACCACCTCGGTTGAAGCAGGAGAGGCTTGATGAGCTCGCCTGCTCGCATTTGGCTGGACCGGATCAAGGACCTCCCGCTCGATCGGCCGGTTCGAATCCTCAACGTCTGCGGTGGCCACGAGCGGACGATTGCGACCTCAGGCATCAGAAGCCTGCTTCCACCCGCGGTGCAGCTGATTCCGGGACCCGGATGCCCGGTTTGCGTCTGCCCGGAAGAGGATGTCTTCCATGCTATCCAACTGTCGCTGACAAATTCCGTCATCCTGGTTGCGTTCGGCGATATGCTGCGCGTCCCCGTCAATGGACCGAAGGCCCAGCCGCGCTCCCTTGAGCAGGCAATCGCGCTCGGCGCGGATGTTCGCCCCATCGCGAGTCCGAGCGAAGCTGCCGCTATTGCCAGGGAGAATCCGCGCAAGACGGTGGTTTTCTTCGTCGCCGGCTTTGAAACCACGCTTGCTCCCGTCGCGGCGCTGATCGCGATGGGCCTTCCGCCGAATCTTAAGCTCCTGATTTCCGGGCGGCTGACATGGCCAGCGGTCGCCATGCTCCTTCAGTCCGAAGAGCCGGGATTTGATGCTTTGATCGCGCCGGGGCACGTCGCAACCGTCATGGGCCCCGAGGAATGGGAGTTTGTTGTTCGCGGTCACCACATGCCCACCGCGATCGCGGGCTTCACGGCTGACGCCTTGCTGGCAGCCACCTATTCGACGCTTCGGCAACGGCTCGAAGGCCGGTACTTTCTTGACAACTGCTATCCCAAGAGCGTCAGGCCCGGCGGCAACGCCGTCGCACGCCGCTATCTTACCGAAACCCTGGAGGTGACGGACGCCGCCTGGCGCGGCATCGGCGTCATCCCCCGGTCCGGTTTCCGCCTCAGGCCCGAATATGCCGACCACGATGCAAGGATAGAATTTCCGTTGGACGAAGCAACAGAACGCCCTCGTCGCGGCGAAATGCCACCAGGTTGCGATTGCGCGCGGGTCATTCTCGGCAAAGTCCTGCCAACCGATTGCCGATTGTACGGTTCTGGCTGCGCGCCCGAATCGCCGATAGGTCCTTGCATGGTGTCGGACGAAGGGGCCTGCCAGGTGTGGTGGACTGCCGGCTACCGCAGCGGCCGCCATGCCTTTGGGGGCGGCGGCGCGGTCCGCGCAGCAAGGTGAGCGCCGATGCCTTCCGCACCGCATGCCGCTGGTCCACCAGTCACTGTCTTAGGCATCGGTAACGTGCTCCTCGGTGATGAGGGGGTAGGCGTTCATGTGATCCGGTACCTGCGCGACTGGCCGCAACCGAGCGCAAACCTGGCGATCGTCGACGGCGGGACGCTGAGCTTCAATCTGCTGCCGATCATTGAGACCGCCGGTCGTCTCATCGTCATCGATGCTGCGATGATCGGAGATGAGGCCGGGGCGGTTCGCTGCCTGGTTGGTGACGAGCTCGACGCGTTCCTCGGCACCTCGAAGCATACCGCGCACGAGATCGGGCTAAAGGAACTGTTCGATATGGCCCGGATGGAGGACCTTCTGCCGCGCCGGCGCGCGCTGATCGGTATTCATCCTCAATGCATCGATTGGGGCGAAGGCCTGAGCGACCGAGTCGCGACAGCGGTGCCGTTGGCTGCCGGATTGGTGCTGCGCCTGGCTCGCAAATGGATCTGCGCCGATCAGGTCTCGGTGCCCGGATGAACAGGAATGAGACCATCGAAACGCGCAGCGAGACACGGCTGTTCGAAATCGTCGGTCGTGTCCAGGGTGTCGGATTTCGACCGTTCGTGAAGCGTCTCGCGGACGCTCACGAGATCGTGGGCTGGGTGAAGAACGAGGCAAGCCACGTGTCCGTGCTTGCCAGCGGCGAGCCTGACGCGCTCGACCGCTTTGCGGCCGGCCTGATCGCCCAAAGGCCACCGTTGGCGCGGCCGATGATTAGGTCGGTCAGCCCGCGACCACCAGCCGATTGTTGCGAATTTTCGATCCTCGAAAGCAAACCTGGTTCGACCCGCGATGCGGAGCTTCCGCCCGATTTGTTCCTCTGCGACGACTGTCTCGCCGAGATAGATGATCCATCAGAGCGCAGGTACCGCTATCCTTTCACCAATTGCACCCAATGCGGCCCGCGATACACCATTATCACCGCCCTGCCCTACGACCGCCCCAACACCTCGATGGCGGGCTTCGAACTGTGCCGAAACTGCCGGCACGAGTTTGAGAACCAGCAGGACCGCCGGTTTCACGCGCAGCCTTTGGCGTGTCCCGAATGCGGCCCGAAATTGGTCTTCAGGAAAGCGAATGGCGAGGAGATCTCCGGCAGCGGACAAGCGCTTGCCGCCGCTGTCGAGGCCTTGAGCTACGGCCTGACGCTGGCCGTTCGCGGTATCGGCGGGTACCACCTGATATGTGATGCGACGAATGAGACCGCGGTGCTCAGGCTTCGCAACAGGAAGGGACGGCCTGACAAGCCGCTTGCCGTGATGGTGCCGGGCGGCAACAACCGGCATCGATTTGCCAGAACGATCGCTGATCTTGATGAAATCGAAGAAGCGGCCCTGTGCGACCCCGTTCGGCCCATCGTGCTGGTGCGGCGGCGCGCGGACGCGCCGATCGCGG